>CAKTZW010000233.1 GCA_934636065.1 uncultured Labedella sp. | reverse complement strand
GCACCGTGCGCGTCCTCGGCGATCGCGGACACGAGGGCGACGTCGACACCGTCCCGCGCGAGCATCGTGGCGACGAGTCCCGCACCTCCCGCACGGGCGGATCGGGACCGGAGGTCGACGACGGGGACGGGCGCGTCGGGACTCAACCGCTCGGCGCTGCCGTCAACGTCCACGTCGAGCAGGGCGTCCCCGACGACCGCGATCCTCACGATGCCCTCCCCGCTGCGGTCGAGGCGAACTCCCGGACGCGCGCGTCGAAGGCGAGGCACATGGCGTGCACCGCCACGAGCTCGGCCTCCTGCACGTTGGGGGAGGAGCCCGGAAGGCAGATGGCCTCGTCGCACGCCGTGCTCAGCGGGTTCGGACCGGGACCCGTCACCGCCCAACTGCGGGCACCGACCTCGGCACAGGCGGCAGCCGCGCTCAGCAGGTTGGCGCTCGCGCCGCTCGTGGACAGCAGGATGACGATGTCGCCGGGTCGCGCGTGCGCCCGCACCTGGCGCGCGAACACCTCGTCGAAGCCGTAGTCGTTGCCGATCGCCGTCACGCTCGACGAGTCCGCGTTGAGGGCGATCGCCGAGTAGGCCTTCCGGTCCCCGTCGAACCGTCCGACGAGCTCGGCCGTGAGGTGCTGGGCCTCGGCGGCCGAGCCGCCGTTCCCGGCGACGAGCGCGCGACCGCCCGCCTCGAGGTGGTCCGCGAGTGCCCGGCCCCAGAGCGCGAGGTGCTCGGCCTTCTCCTGCAGCGCGCTGAGCACGTCGTGGAGCGCGTCGACGTGGTCGCGGATGACGCCGACGTCGCGGGCGGACGGGGCGGCGGTGGTCGTCGAGCGACGTGTCTGCATGGTCATGAGCGTGTTCCTCCCTCTCGGTGCGATCGTCGTCGACCGCCGTCGAGACCGATGGCCGCGGGGACGCCGCGGCCCGACCGTGCGTTCGCCGTCGCGCGGTAGACGCGCTCCGTGTCGGCGGCGACACGATCCCAGGAGTACCGGTCCGTCATCCGCCGCCGTCCCGCACGGCCGTACGCCGCGCGCTGCTCGGGGTTCGTGAGCAGCTCGGACACCGCCTCCGCGATCGCCGCAGGATCGCGCGGCGGCACGTGCGTCCCGGTCGTGCCGCTCACCACCGAGTCGATGAGTCCGCCGACGGAGCTCGCCACGACGGGCACGCCGCACGCCATCGCCTCGAGCGGGACGATGCCGAACGGCTCGTACCAGGGCGCGCAGACGACGAGATCGGAGGAGCGCATGACGGCGGGCAGCTCGGATTGGGCCATCTGCCCGCGGAGCACGACGCGATCGGACACGCCGACGCTCTCCGCGATGCGGCGGAGGCGGGAGAACTCGGGGTCGTCGGGGCTGCCGGCGCCGCCCACGACGACGAGCTCGACGTCGAATCCGCGCTCGACGACGGCGGCGAGCGCCTCGATCACCGTCCCGACGCCCTTGCGCTGCACGAGCCGGCCGACCGTCGCGATGCGGTGCTCGCGTCCGCGCTGCTCGCGCGCACCGTCCGGCGTGAAGTGCTCGAGGTCCACGCCGCACGGCACGACGGAGATGCGGGAAGCGGGCACCCCGAGCATCCGGAGCTCGAAGGCCTCGTCCGAGCACGTCGCGAGGATGGCGTCGGCGCGGCGACCGATCTCCGCCTCGAGCGGTTCGCGCTCGGCCGGACTCGTGTCGCCCGAGCCCTGGTTGCGCCGCTTGACGACGCCGAGGGCGTGATACGTGTGGAGGACGGCCGGCCGCGATCCGGACCGCTCGGCCCGCTCGACGGCGTCGAGCACGGCGACACCCGACATCCAGAAGTGCCCGTGGGCCACGTCGGGCCGCGTCCGGCTCCAGTCCTCGGCGACCCCCGCGGCGAGGTCTCCCATGAAGGGCAGCAGCTCGTCCTTGGGGATCGGCACCGCGGGTCCGGCGTCGACGTGCACGACCTCGACCCGGGGGGCGAAGGCGACGCGCTCCGGCAGGTCGGGATCGTCCCGGCGGGTGTAGACGGTGACGTCGTGTCCGCGTCGCCCGAGGGCGGCGGAGAGCTCGGCGACGTGCACGTTCTGCCCGCCGGCGTCGACTCCGCCGAGGGTCGCGAGCGGACTGGCGTGTTCCGAGACCATCGAGATTCTCATGTCGCGTTCCTTCCGATGATGGCCGTGCCGGTGGCGTCGGCGAGCACCTCGTCCCAGTCCCGCAGGAAGCGGTCGAGACCGTAGCGTTCGAGAGCCGCCTCGCGAGCGACGAGGCCGCGACGCCGCGCCTCGTCCGGGTCCGAGAGCAGCCGCCTGGCCGCGTGGACGAGCTCGTCGACGTTCGTGGAGATCGCGCCGGCCTCCGGAGGCACGGCCCGACCCGCCTCCGTCACGTCGAGGGCGACGACGGGCATCGCGAGGTGCATCGCCTCGAGCAGGGAGAGCCCGAGGGAGGTCCACCGAGCCGTGTGCACGTAGACGCGGCGTCGCGCCAGTTCGGCGTGCAGTCGAGCGGTCGGCAGGTCCCCGAGCACGTCGATGTCGCCGTCCGGCGTCCCGATGGCGGCGGGGACCCCGTCCGTGCCCATCCCGAACACGTCGAGCGGACCGGCGGCGAGGAATCGCGGCAGCAGGTCGGTTCCCGTGATCCGCCCCCGCCGCACGGGCTCGTTCGTCACGACGGCGAGCCGCTCGAACTCGCCGGAGTAGAGCGGGCCGGGGTCGGGGATCCCGTGCTCGACGACGACGGTCGGGGCGTCGCCGTTGTCCCAGACGAGCTCGTTGAAGTGCGTGACGTGCACGATCCCGATGTCGGACCGGTCGGCGAGGGGGTGGCGTGTCGTGACGGCGGCGGGCTTCGGTGTGTTGTGCTCGAGGAAGACGGTTGCGACGTCCCGAGCGAGGCGGCGTCCGAGCAGCTCCTCGGCGACGTCCATCTCCTCCGGGCGCTGCAGCACGACGACGTCGATCTCGGCGTCGGCGAGGGACTCCGGCGCCGCCTCGACGGCGGTGTCCGGCCACGGCCGGCCGCCGCGCCCGAGGCCCCACGCGCCGCCCTCCGGCGTGCGGGGGATGAGGTAGTCGTGGCCGCCGCGAACGAAGGCGTCCGACCAGCCGCCGTGGACGTGCCAGAGCAGGATCCTCATGCGTGCTGCTCCGTCCGGTCGGGGAGCGAGATCGTCGCACTCCCGAAGGCGGGCGCTCCGCCGATGGGTCCCGTGAGGGCGAACACCGCGTCGACGACGTCCTGCGGTCGCACCTGCGTGAGGCACGGGTGACCGGGGACGGGGCAGACGCGGGCGCGGGTGTCGGCGCACGGGGCCTCCTGATCGCCCAGCAGGAGCGTCGGCACGCCGTAGGGCGCCCATCGCTGGTGGGGGACCACGGCGGAGAAGAGGCTCACGACCGGTGTGCCGACCGCCGCCGCGAGGTGCGCGGCGCCCGTGTTGCCGACGACGACGGCGGCCGCGTCACGCAGGACGCGAGCGAGACCCGCCAGATCCGTCCTGCCGCCGAGGTCGATGCCGGCGGACCCCGCGACGGCGGCCGTGAGCTCCCGCTCGGACGGTCCTCCCGTGACGACGACGCGGACGCCGCGGCCGGTGAGGAGGTCGACCGTCGCCGCGTGGTGACCCGCCGGCCAGGTGCGTGCGGGGACCGCGGCGCCGGGATGCACGACCACGTACGGTCCCTCGGCGACCTCCGCGGGTCGGGCCGGATCGACGCGGACGGCGAGGCGACCGTCGTCGCCCGTCGGGAGCGGATACCCCGCGGCCTCCGCGATGCGGAGCGCCCGCACCGGCTCCGGCTGGTCCTCCGGGAAGTCCTCGCCCGGACGCAGCCGGACGTCGAGCAGGCTGCCCGGGTAGTCGACCGACGCGGCGGAGATGCGGCGGACACCGGCGAGCCGGAGCAGCAGCGCGAGCGGCAGCGGGCTCTGGTGGAACGAGGTCAGGACGACGGCTTCGTCGACGTCGGCCGCGCGGACGAGCGCGTCGAGCTCGTCGACGACGGCCCCGTCGACCGCGCGTGCCGGGGCCGTGATCCACGGGCAGTCCCAGGTCAGCACAGCGGAGACCCCCGGGAGCAGCCGAGCGGCGGGGGCGCCCTGCGGACCGGCCAGCAGCACCACGTCGGCGCCGCTCGCCGCGACCGCGCGCACGGCGGGTCCCGAGACCAGCACGTCCCCGACGCTGTCGAGGCGTGCGACGAGCACCCGGCGTGTCATCGCGTCCCCGTCCCGCCGAGCACGAGCTCGACCGCCTCGATCGCCGTCGACGCGACGAGCCCGGCGGCCACGACCTCCGGTGCGAGCGTCACCTCGGTCGGCACGAGCACGCCGCGGGCGCCCGCGGCCGCCGCGGCCCCGAGGTCGGCGGCGATGTCGCCGATGACGACGGCGGCGCCCGGCTCGACGCCGAGTCGGTCGCACGCCTCGAGGACGAGCCCCGGCCGGGGTTTGCGGCAGGGACAGTCGTCGCCCGGACCGTGCGGGCAGACGCACCACACGTCGAAGGGACCGACGAGCTCGTCGATCCTGTCGTTGACGGCCCTGACGTCATCGAGGGTGATGAGGCCGCGCGCGACGCCCGACTGGTTGGAGACCACGCCGGTGGGGATGCGCTGTGCCCGGAGGAGCTCGAGGGCCTCCCGGACCGTCGGGAGGATCTCCACGAGAGCGGGATCGCCGTTGTAGGGG
>CAKTZW010000232.1 GCA_934636065.1 uncultured Labedella sp. | reverse complement strand
GAGCAGCACCGTGACGGTGACGCCGGTCGCCCGGACGGGCAGGACCCAGTCCGCGAGCCGGACGACGTCTGTGTCGCCGGAGAGCCGGAAGGTCGTGGCGCCGTCACGCCCGAGGGCGATGAAGAGGACGGCTCCGACGACGACGAAGATGCCGAGCGCGATGGGCGCCTTCCAGCTCCGGATCTCGGTCGACTCGAGGGTCTCCGACACGGGTGTCGTGTCGGGCGTTATGGTCGCGCTCACTTGGCCTCGACCTCCTTCGTGACGATCGGGGTCGTGCGCCGTCGTCTCCTGCTGCCGTCCGGCAGGAAGAAGATCGCCCGGACGAGAGGGGGCGCCGCAATGAAGAGGACGATGAGCGACTGCACGATCGTCACGACGTCGACGGGGACCCCCTCCGACGCCTGCATCGCGTAGCCGCCGGCCTTGAACGCGCCGAAGAGCACGCCGGCCGCGAAGATGCCCCAGGGCCGCGATCGGCCGAGGAGCGCCACCGTGATGGCGTCGAACCCGATGCCCGCGTCGATGCCGGAGCTGAAGCCCGTCGGGACCGTGCCGAGGACCTGCATGACGCCGGCGAGGCCGAGCAGTCCGCCGGAGACGAGCATCGCGTAGACGTAGATGTTCTTGACGTCCATGCCCGCGACGCGCGCCGCGTTCGGATTCTCTCCGACCGCCCGGAACCGGAAGCCGAGGCTCGACCGGTTGAGGAGCCACCACACGAAGATCGTCGCGAGGATGACGAGGATGAATCCGGCGTGCAGCTTGTAGGCCGGACCGAGCAGCGCCGGGAAGATCGCCGTCTCGAGCATCGGCGGCGACTTCGGGTTCACCTGGTCGGGCGCCTGCAGGAGGCCGGGGGTGCGCAGCATGTACGACACGAGGTAGAACGCGACGTAGTTGAGCATGATCGTGAGGATCACCTCGTGAGCGCCGGTGCGGGCCTTGAGGAGTCCGACGATGCCGGCCCAGAGCGCGCCGCCGACGATGCCGGCGATGACGGCGAGCACGAGGTGGAGTCCCCAGGGCAGGTGGAACGAGAACCCCACCCAGCCGGCGGCCGCCGCGGCGATGAGCATCTGCCCGCGCCCGCCGATGTTGAACATGCCGACCCGGAAGGCGAGGCCGACACCGAGCCCTGCGACGATGAGGGGCGCCGCGTAGGTGAGAGTGTCGGTCAGCGGGCGGATCGCGGTCAGGAAGTCGTCGCGACGGAAGTTGTAGATCGAGCCCTGGAAGAGGGCGACGTACGCGCCGGACACCGCCTCCCAGATCGCGAACAGCGTGTCCTGCGGCCGGGCGAAGAAGTATCCGGCGGCCGCCTGGACGTCCTCGTCGAACAGGGCGATGAGGACACCGCCGATGAGGAGGGCGAGCACGACGGCGAGGACGGTGATGAGGACGTTGCCGCCGATGATCTCCTTGAGGATCGCGTTCGCACGCGGCTGCGCAGGCTGCTGCTCCGACGACGCCGCGGGCGTCGTGCCGGTGGCGGTCACGCCGCGACCTCGGCCGGGCCCTCGCCCGCCATCATGAGGCCGAGCACGTCTCTCGGGGTGTCCCCCGGGACGATGCCGACGATGGAGCCGCGGTACATGACGGCGATGCGGTCCGCGAGCGCCACGACCTCGTCGAGCTCCGTGGACACCACGATGACCGGGATGCCCGCGTCGCGTGTCTCCACCATGCGCTTGTGGACGAACTCGATGGAACCGACGTCGATGCCGCGCGTGGGCTGGGCCGCGATGAGCAGCTTCAGGTCCCGGCTCATCTCGCGGGCGAGCACCACCTTCTGCTGGTTGCCTCCCGACAGCCGGCCGGCCGGCGTTGAGATGGACTGGGCGCGGATGTCGAACTCCTTCTTCTTGTCCTCGGCGAACGCGTCGAGGTCGTCGAGCCGCAGGGAGCCGTTCGACACGAACGGCCCGCCGTGCGAGCGGTCGAGCATGAGGTTCTCGGCGATCGTCATCTCCGCGACGAGCCCGTCCTCGGTGCGGTCCTCCGGCACGAAGCCGATGCCGGCGTCGAGCACGCGGCGGACGCTCAGGCCCGTCAGCGTGCGACCACCGAGGCTCACGCTCCCGTTGACGCGGGGCTGCAACCCCATGATCGCCTCGGCGAGCTCCGTCTGACCGTTGCCCTGCACGCCCGCGATCGCGAGGATCTCGCCCTCGTGCACGGTGAAGGTGACGTCGTTGACGACCTTGAGCCCGTTCGGGTCGATGACGTCGAGGTTCTCGACGACGAGAGCCGGGGCACCCGGTCGGGCGGCGTCCTTCTGCACGACGAGCTCGACCGAGCGGCCCACCATGAGCGCGGCGAGCTCCGTGTTGCTCGCCGTGGGGTCGGCCTCGCCGACGACCTTGCCGAGCCGGATGACCGTGATGCGGTCCGCGACCTCGCGCACCTCGCGGAGTTTGTGGGTGATGAAGACGATCGAGGTCCCCTCGTCGCGGAGCTGACGCATGATCGTCATGAGCTCGTCGGTCTCCTGCGGGGTGAGCACCGCCGTCGGCTCGTCGAAGACGAGGACCTTCGCGTCACGGGAGAGCGCCTTGATGATCTCCACGCGCTGCTGCACACCCACCGGGAGATCGCCGACGATCGCGTCGGGGTCCACGCTGAACCCGAAGCGGTCGGAGATCTCGCGGACGCGGGCGCGTGCGGCGTCGAGGTCGAGGCGGCCGCCGAACTTCGTCTGCTCGTGGCCGAGCATGACGTTCTCCGCGACGGTGAAGACGGGGATGAGCATGAAGTGCTGGTGGACCATCCCGATGCCGGCGCGCATCGCGTCGCCGGGGCCGTCGAAGTGCTGGACGGCGTCGTCGAGCAGGATCTCGCCCTCGTCCGCCCGATAGAGGCCGTAGAGGACGTTCATGAGGGTCGACTTGCCGGCACCGTTCTCACCGAGGAGACAGTGGATTTCGCCGGGAGCGACGACGAGATCGATGTGATCGTTCGCCGTCAGGGCGCCGAAGCGCTTCGTGATCCCGCGGAGTTCGAGTTGCATTGGATGATCCTAAAGCCGGACACAGTGGGAGGCCAGCCGATCGGCTGGCCTCCCACTGTCGTCTCTCACGTGGTCACCGGCGCCCGAGGACGGCCGGCGACCGGGTGGTCACTCCGCGGCGGGCGAAGCGGGTGAGGTGACCTCGATGGAACCGTCGATGATGCCGGCGGTGATCTCGTCGAGCTCCTCCTGCAGGGTGTCGCTCACGGAGTCCTCGAAGTCGTGGAACGGCGCGATGCCGACGCCCTCGTTCTCGAGCGTCCCGACGTAGGGCGTGTTGTCGAACTCGCCGTTGCCCGCGTCCGTCACGACCTGCTCCACACCGGTCGACATCTGCTTGAGGATCGAGGTGAGGAAGTACTCGGCACCCTCGGGGTACGTCTCGTACAGGTCGGCGTCGACGCCGATCATCTTGACGTCCTTGCCGGAGTCGCGGATCGCCTCGATCGCGCTGATGAAGATCGGGCCGCCGACGGGGAGGAGGATGTCGGCGTTCTGGTTGATGAGCGTCGTGGCGAGCTGCTTCGCCGTGTCGTTCTGCTCGAAGCCGCCCGTGAAGGAACCGGTCTGAGCGTCGACGTCCCAGCCGACGACCTTGACGTCGGCGTCCTTCTGCTCGTTGTAGTACGCGACGCCGTCGGCGAAGCCGTCCATGAAGATGGTCACGGTCGGGAACTGCATGCCGCCGAAGGTGCCGACGACGCCGGTCTCGGTGGTGTCGGCCGCAGCGTAGCCGGCGAGGAACGCGGCCTGGGCCGTGTCGTAGATGATCGGCTTGACGTTCTCGGCGTCGATCGAGTTGTCGTCGAGCATGACGAACTCGACGTCCGTGTTCGCCTCGGCCGCGGACTTCGTGGCCTCGGCGAGCGCGAAGCCGACGGAGACGATGAGGTTGCAGCCCTCGTCCACGAGGCTCGTGATGTTCGGCGCGTAGTCGTCCTCGGTCTCGGACTCGACGTCGACGACCTCGGTGCCGAGGTCGTCGGCCGCCTTGGTGATGCCCTCGAAGCTGGCCTGGTTGAACGACTTGTCGTCGAAGCCGCCCGCGTCGGAGACGATGCAGGGCACGAAGTCGGAGGCCGCGTCGCCGCCGCCCGTTCCGCTCTCTTCGGGCGCCTGGCCGCAGGCCGCGAGGAGCGCGACGACGCCGAGGCTCGCGAGGCCGGAGACGGTCACCCGTCGGGTAGTGATAGTCAAGATGTCCTCCAGAAAGAAGTCCCCGGCAGGACGGCGGGGACGGATGCGATCAGGTTACCCAATGTGACGAACCGTCCCGAACCAGGGAAGGTTCTCGCAACAGACTCGTTACATAGCCGCTCCAAACGGTGATTTCCTGCTCGATCGCCGACCGACACCGGCGCCTTTCTCACCCGGTGGAACCGGCGGCGCCGCGCCGCCCGAGGACGAGTTCCGCACCGCTCCACCGCCGGCGCAGCCACCGGTCGTGACTCGCGACGACCACGGAGCCGGGGTAGGTCCCGAGCGCGTGCTCGAGGTCGGTCGCGAGGGCGAGCGACAGGTGGTTGGTGGGCTCGTCGAGGAGGAAGACGTGCGGCGGCCGGGCGAGGATAAGGGCGAGCGCGACGCGCCGTCGCTGACCGACCGAGAGTGCCGAGAGGGGACGGTCGAGGTCGCGCTCCGCGACGAGGCCGAGGGAGCCGAGC
>CAKTZW010000231.1 GCA_934636065.1 uncultured Labedella sp. | reverse complement strand
GGTCAGGAGTCGAGGGCGGCGAAGCGTTCGATGTCGGCCGAGGTGCCCGAGACGATGATGAGGTCGTGGTTCGACACGACGGTGTCCGCCGTCGCGTAGGTGAACGGCTTGCCGGGGCTCTTGACGCCCACGACCGTGATGCGGTGCTTGGTGCGGACGCCGCTCTCCGTGAGGTTGAGTCCGCGGATCGGCTTCGGCGGGTACATCTTGACGAGCACGAAGTCGTCGTCGAACTGGATGAAGTCGAGCATGCGACCGCTCACGAGGTGCGCGACCCGCTCGCCGGCCTCGGCCTCCGGGTAGATCACGTGGTTCGCCCCGACCCGCGCGAGGATCTTGCCGTGCGACTGCGAGACCGCCTTCGCCCAGATCTGCGGGACCTTGAGGTCGACGAGGTTGGCGGTGATGAGCACACTCGCCTCGATGGAGGAGCCGACGGCGACGACGGCGATCGAGAACTCCTGAGCGCCGATCTGCTTGAGCGCCTCGATGTTGCGGGCGTCGGCCTGGACGGTGTGCGTGATCCGCTCGGACCACTTCTGGACGAGGCCCATGTCCTCGTCGATCGCCAGGACCTCCCGGTCGAGCCTGTCGAGCTCCCCGGCGCACGCCGCGCCGAAGCGTCCGAGCCCGATGACGAGCACGGGGGCGTCGTGCTTGATGCGATCAACCAACGATGGGCCTTTCCTCGGGTCTCCTGAACAGCTTCGACGTCTGGCTGGCTGCCACGGCTTCGTTCGTCGCAGCGTCACCTGCGGTGATGCGATCAACCAACGATGGGCCTTTCCTCGGGTCTCCTGAACAGCTTCGACGTCTGGCTCGCGGCCACGGCCGCGGCGAGTGTCACTGTACCAACGCGACCCAGGAGCATCGTCATGGCGAGGACGTACTTGCCCGCCTCGGGCAGCTCCGCCGTGAGTCCCGTCGACAGCCCGACGGTGCCGAAGCCCGAGATGACGTCGAAGAGGACGTAGTCGAGCGGCGCCTTCGTGATGTGCAGCAGCGTCACCGTGGACACCGCGACGATCGTGGCCCCCCACAGCACGACGCTCACCGCGACCCGGGACACGTCGCCGGGGATGCGGCGACCGAACGCCTCCATGTCGGGGTTGCCCTTCGCCTCGGCGACGGCGGAGAGGAAGAGCACCGCGAGGGTCGTCACCTTGATGCCGCCACCCGTGGACGCCGACCCGCCTCCGATGAACATGAGCATGTCCGCGACGAGCAGGCTCGAGCCGTTGAGGTCGGGGATCTCGATCGTCGCGAATCCTCCCGATCTCGTCATCATCGAGAGGAAGAGCGATTGGAAGATCGTGTCGGACGCGTTCAGGGTGCCGAACGTCTTGGGGTTGTCGTATTCGAGGATGATGAACGCGAGCGCGCCCAGGACGAGGAGCAGGAGCGTCGTCACGACGGTCAGCTTGACGTGCAGGGACCACAGCCGGGGTCGGAGCAGCTGCTTCTGGAGCGCGTAGATGACGGGGAAGCCGACGGCGCCGAGGAAGACGCCGATCATGAGGATCGACAGGAACCAGTAGTCGTTCTCGAAGCGGACGAGACCCTCGGCGTTGGGCGTGAAGCCGGTGTTCGTGAAGGCCATGGCCGAGTAGTAGAAGCTGTGCCAGACCGCCTCGCCGACGGGGATGCCGTCGATGAGCATGCGGGGGAACAGCAGCGCGGCCACGCCGGCCTCGATCACGACGAGGCTGAGCGCGACGGTGACGAGCAGGTTGCCCACCTCGCCGAGCCGCACCGCCTGGCTCTCCGACACGGGGCCGTGGTGCGCGCGGAGCGGGTTGGTGTCGCTTGCGGCGATGAGTTTCGCCCGCAGCCCGAGCCGGCGCGAGATCACGAGGCCCAGGATCGACGCGAGCGTGAGGACGCCGACGGCGCCGATCTGCACACCGATGTAGATGAAGACGTGACCGACGAGCGACCAGTGGGTCGCCATGTCGACCGTCGCGAGACCCGTGACGCAGATGACGGAGACCGCCGTGAAGAACGCGTCGGCGAGGTGCGTCCGCTCGCCGCCGTTCGTCGCCACCGGGAGGCTGAAGAGCAGCGTGAACACGAGGATGAGGAACGTGAACACGAGGATCGCGAACCGGGACGGTGAACTGCCCGTGAAGTCGTTGACGGCATCCCGCACGCGTTCCCAGAAGAAGCGGTGCGCGATCGGAGAGCGATGGAGGTCGCCCTTGAGTGCCATGGAGACTCCCGATGCCTGGGTTCGCCGCCGTGCCGGGCGAAACGAATGTCATGGTACTCCGTCCGTGGACTCACTAGCCTGGAGCCCATGGCCGACATCTTCACCGTGATCGCGGATCCCACGCGGCGCGACATCCTCCAGGTGCTGCTCGACGGGTACGTGCCGGACACCGAGGACGTGCAACCGGGGACGAGCGTCTCGGAGATCGTCGCTCACCTGGGCCTCAGCCAGCCGACCGTGTCGAAGCACCTCAAGGTCCTGCGCGAGGCCGGGCTCGTCTCGGTGCGCGAAGAGGGGCAGCACCGCTACTACAGCCTCGACTACACCCCGCTGGAGTCGGTCGAGGACTGGCTGATCCCGTTCCTGAGCGCCGATTTCGATCCGGCGGAGCAGGCCCGGCAGATGGTCGCGAGTCTTCCCGACCAGGCCAAGCAGGTCGCCGAATCCATCGGGCACGCCGTCGCCGACACGACGCACCGTGTCACGACAGCGGTGCAGGCCGTCGGCAAGAAGCTGCGTCCGTAGCGATCGCGATGCCCCCGCGTTCGGGAGCGTGGCTTTTCCGACCCGGGATCACTAATGTGATCATCGTTCACATCGGTCACACCCGTTACGCGGGACGCCCGATCCCGCCGCAGCGCGGCCAGACGATGAGGAGGTTCCCGTGAGCAACGGACTGTCCGATGCCCGCTTCCTCACCGTCGCGGAGGTCGCCGACATGATGCGCGTCTCGAAGATGACGGTGTACCGGCACGTGCACTCCGGTGAGCTGCCGGCGATCCGGTTCGGCCGCTCGTTCCGGGTTCCGGAGTCGGCGGTGCTCGCGGTGCTGAACAACCCCGTCTCGGCCGCCGACGAGTCGACCGCGTGAGGTCGGCTCGGGCCGCGAAGCGACCGATGCGGTCGCGGGCCGCTCGATCGGCTAGACTGTCCCGAGGCATTTTTTTCTCAGGTCGCGTTCGTCGCGTCCCTTTCCGATTTCCAGTGAGGTATCCGTGGGTTCCGTTATCAAGAAGCGCCGCAAGCGTATGGCGAAGAAGAAGCACCGCAAGCTGCTTCGCAAGACCCGCCACCAGCGCCGCAACAAGAAGTAGAGTCGCGCGTCGAATGAGCGCCAGGCCGTATGGTCTGGCGCTTTTTGGCGTCTCCGGTGTGACGGCGCTATGGCGCGGATCGGGTGAAAGTTCGGGTACCCGAACATTGTGAATAGTGAGGACGAACAGTAGGCTGACCGCATGTTCCCCGGTCCTCCGCGACGACGCACGCGACTCGCCGGGCTGCTTCTCGTCGCCTCCCTGGCGCTGACCGGATGCGCCGCCGCCGCTCCTCCCGACAACCGTCCCGTCGTCGTCACGACGTTCACGGTTCTCGCCGACATGGCGCAGAACGTCGCGGGGGAGCACCTGCGCGTTGAATCGATCACGAAGGTCGGAGCGGAGATCCACGGGTACGAGCCGACGCCCGGCGACGTCAGGGTCACGGCCAACGCGGATCTCGTCCTCGACAACGGGCTGGGACTCGAAGCGTGGTTCCAGCGATTCGTCGGGGAACTCGACGTGCCGCACGCCGTCGTGAGCGAGGACGTCGACCCCATCCCCATCGCGACGGACGCGTACGCCGGTCGCCCCAATCCCCACGCGTGGATGTCTCCGATCGAGGCGCAGCGGTACGTCGCCGCGATGGTCGACGCCTTCAGCGGCCTCGACCCGGCTCACGCCGAGGACTTCCGGGAGAATGGCGCGGCGTACTCCGACGAGATCGCGGCGGTCCACGACGAACTCGTCGACGGTCTCTCGTCGCTGCCGCCCTCGCAACGCGCCCTCGTCACGTGTGAGGGCGCCTTCTCCTACCTCGCTCGTGACGGCGGTCTCGAGGAGGCGTACCTCTGGCCGGTGAATGCGGAGCAGCAGGCGACGCCCGGTCAGATCGCCGACGCGATCGCTTTCGTCGACCGCAACGACGTCGCGGCGGTCTTCTGCGAGTCGACGGTCTCCGACGCCGCCATGCGTCAGGTCGTGGGGGCGACCGACGCCCGCTTCGGAGGAGTGCTGTACGTGGACTCGTTGTCGCTTCCCGACGGCCCCGTGCCGTCGTACCTCGACCTGCTCCGCCACGACGTGCGGACGATCGTCGCGGGACTGACGGGGACCGGGGAGGCGTCGTGAGCGCCGCCGCGCCGGCCACGCCCGCGCTCGAACTCCACGACGTCACCGTGCGGTACGGCGACGTCGTCGCGCTCGAGGGAGCGAGCGTCACCATCGGCACGGGGCGGATCTGCGGGCTCGTCGGCATGAACGGCTCCGGGAAGTCGACGCTCTTCAAGACGGTCATGGGGCTCGTCGCGCCCGACTCCGGCGGGGTGTCCGTCATGGGCGTCGCGCCGTCGGCCGCGCGTCGGGAGGGCATCGTCGGCTACGTTCCGCAGAACGAGGACATCGACGCCCAGTTCCCCGTGAGCGTCGCGGACGTCGTCATGATGGGCCGGTAC
>CAKTZW010000230.1 GCA_934636065.1 uncultured Labedella sp. | reverse complement strand
CTTCGGCCTGGTGCTGCTCGGCGCGCGTGCCTAGCGGCGAAGCGGGAAGATCGCGCGCAGCGCCGGATCGCGCAGCCACAGCCCGCCCCACAGGAACAGCCCGAGATAGACGCTGAAGAGGATGTGGCTGAACAGCGGGCTGCCGACGCGGAGCTGGGTCGCCATCGCGCCGCCGAGGAGCGCCATGGTCAGCACCGCCCCGAGCACGCTGGTGCGCGGCCACACATAGAGTAGGACGCAGCCGAGCTCGACAAGCCCGCTCGCGAAGGCGGGGCCGGCCGGCCAGCCGAGACCGACCAACGTCTCCTCGGCGACGGCGATCCCGAGGATCATGCCGACGGCGGTCTCGAGCACACGCGCGGGGCGGGCGTCCCGGACGAACCCGAGGCTCGAGAGGGAGACGACGACGGCGAGGAGGGGGACGTCGTGGCCCAGCACCTCTCGAGCGAAGAGGAACGCGGCGATCGCCGCGACGGTGATCTGCAGCACGGCCGGGACCGAGGTGCCCGCGCGATGCAGGGAGAACCCCGACGCGATCCTCGGCAGGGCGCGCCGGCGGGAGGAGCGCGGGCCGCGCGGGGTGCGCGCTCCCGCGCCGGCGGGATCGCGGGGGCCGGTCATGGCTGTCAGCCGCGGCCGAGTCGCGGCAGCCGGGGCACGTCCGCCGTCGCGCCGGCACCCTGCGGGACGATCGTCTGCTGCGCGGCGGACACCACGGTGTCGCCCGCGCGCACCGACAGCGTCAGCTCGGTGGGCACGGCTCTCTTGACGACGGCGAGCGCGATCGGCCCGAGGTCGTGGTGGAGGGCGGACGACGTGACGACGCCGATCTCCCGCTCCACTCCGTCGCGCTCGGCCGTGACGATCGCGCCGTGCCCGGGGAGCACGGCATCGCTGCCGTCGAGGTGCAGCATGACCACGCGACGTGGCGGATGCCCGAGGTTGTGCACCTTCGCGACGGTCTCCTGACCGCGGTAGCAGCCCTTGTCGAGGTGCACGGCCGTGCGCAGCCAGTCGAGTTCGTGCGGGATGGTGCGTTCGTCGGCGTCGACGAGCTGGCGGGGGCGCCACGCCGCGATCCGGAGCGCCTCGGCCGCGAGGGAACCTGCAGCCGACAGAGCGCCGGAGCGTACGAGCTCGACGACCTCCGGCAGCCGCTCGCGCTCGACGAGCGATTCGATCCAGGTGCGATCGGCACCCGGGTGGGAACCGACGGCGTACTGCCACCCTCCCTCGACGACGGCCGACCACGGGTCGCTCCACGCGAGCGGGACACCGGCCGGAGCGGCGACGGGGAGCATGTCGAGGGAACGGGTCGACGCGACGGCGGCGAATGCGCCGCTGCGATCCGCCACCTCGACGCGCAGCATGAAGCGCATCCGGTCGAGCCACGCGGCGAGCGGCGCAGCGAAACCGGGGTCGAGCACGAGCCAGGTCGTCTCGCCGTCGTCGAGGACGCGCGCCGCGAACTCGAGGCGGCCGTTCGGGTCGAGGACGAGGGTCTCGGCCGACTCGCCCGGCGCGAGCCGCGCGAGGTCCTGCGAGGTGAGCGAGTGCAGGAGATTCAGGCGATCTGGCCCCGTGACCGACACGACGCCGAGGTCCGACTCGTCGACGACGGCCGTGCCGTCCTCCAGTGCGCGCTGCTCCCGGAAGGGGTCGCCGTAGTGGAGCGGGACCCGGACCGCGTCGGGCGAGGCCGCATCGGCCTCGGGGAGGACGGCGCCCGGAAGCGCGGAGAACGGCGAGGCCGTCATCAGTCGACCTTGGCGAGTCGGCCGGACGAGTGGGTGCGCAGGTCCTGCCCCATGGCCGCGATGTCCCACGCCCACAAGAGGTGCGCGTCGACGAGGCCGTAGAGCCGCGTCGCGGCGGCGTAGGGCTTCGAGCCGGCCGTGCGCATCACGGCGTCGGTGGCCAGATCGATGCGCGGCCCCTTCACCTGACCGAGGTACAGCTCGCTCACGCCGCCGGGGTGCACGAGGGCGACCTCGAGGTCGAATCCGCCGTCGGAGTTGCGCAGCGACTCCACCGACTCGGCCGTCGTGAAAGGCCTCGGCGCCGTCGGTGGAAGCATCGCGGGACCCGGGTCGCCCTCGAGCTGGGTCCGGTGCAGCCGCCAGTACCCGCTCTCGGCCACGAGCGGCGTCCGGTCCTCGTCGTCGAGCCAGGTGTACGAGGTGTAGTTGAGGTACGGCAGGCCGTCGTGACTGAAGGAGACGCGCTGTCCGAACTCACGGGACACCGAGCCGTCGCCGACGGCGTAGTCGATGACGCCCGAGCCCTCCCACACGCCGATGAGCCACGACAGCGGGACGAGCTCGGCCGGGAGGCCGACCGGGATCTCGATCACAATACGAGGACCGTCAGCGCTGGCCGCGGTAGAGGTTGACGATCACGACGCCGGACACGAAGGCGATCGCGAGACTGGCGAGGCCGAGGAGACCGAGGTAGAAGAGTTCGAGCGCGAGCATGCGTCGAGTCTACCCGCCGGCGTGCCCCTCAGAGCGTGAAGAGCGCCGCGACCGCGATGACGATGGAACACAGCACGAGGACGACGACGGCCCCGCTCACGCTGATCGACACGCGCGTGAGATACCCGGCCGTCACGCCGCCCGCGAGCTGGATCGCGAAGGTCAGGAGCACGCTGCCGGCGAGGGCGACCCCGAGCCAGGCGAAGCGCGTGTCCGGCTCCGCGAAGACGCCGATCGCAACGGCGGCGAGCACCGCGGCCACCCAGACCGCGGCGACACCGACCCAGGACCGATCCCTCACGTCCATCGACCGCTCGCTCATGCCTCCATGATGCCCGACGCGACGGGGCGCCGCGGCCACTGTCGTAGTATTGAGCCAGTCACGACCCGGAGGACACGCTTGGCGCAGCTACTCATCCTGACATCGGCCGCCGGCACGGAGGTGCTTCCGTCGCTCGGACTGCTGAGTCATCGAGTGCGCCAGATCCCGGCTCAGCCCGCCCAGCTCGTCAACGCGCCAGGGAGCGACCTGATCATGGTCGACGCCCGGCGGGACCTCGCCGCGGCGAAGTCGCTGTGCAAGATCCTCACCACGACGGGCATCGCGGTCCCGCTCCTGCTGATCCTGACCGAGGGCGGGCTCACCGCCGTGAGCGCGGACTGGGGCGTCGACGACGTCGTGCTGGACTCGGCGGGACCCGCCGAGGTCGATGCCCGCATCCGCCTCGCGATCGGGCGGCAGGCGCAGGAGCAGTCGGCGAGCAAGATCCAGACGTCGGGGGTCGTCATCGACGAGGCGAGCTACTCCGCGAAGGTGCAGGGTCGCCCGCTCGATCTCACCTTCAAGGAGTTCGAGCTGCTGCGCTTCCTCGCCACGCACCCCTCGCGCGTCTTCACCCGCGAGCAGCTCCTGAGCGAGGTGTGGGGGTACGACTACTTCGGTGGCACGCGCACCGTCGACGTCCACGTCCGGCGACTGCGCGCGAAACTCGGCGACCTCGAACAGCTCATCGGGACCGTCCGCAACGTGGGATACCGCTTCAACGTGTACGAGGACGACAATGCGCCGACTCCGGCTCCGCGTCCGTGACCTGAACGATCCCGAGGTCGCCGACGACTTCGGGATGATCGAACGCCGCGCGATCGCCGTGGACGGCCAGCCGCCGTTCAACGACCAGGCCAAGCTCGAGGCGCGCTCCGGCTCCCGCACGCTCATCACCGCGATCGCCCCGGGCGAGGAGGACGACTCCGAGACCGTGATCGGCGCCGGGATCCTCGGCCAGGGCGAGCTCGAGTTCACGATCGATCCCGAGTGGCGCTCGCACGGGTACGGCGATGCGGCGCTGCGGGGCCTCGTGGGCAGTGCGCCTCCGACCCTGTCGGCCTGGGCCCACGGTGACCACCCCGCGGCCGCCGCCCTCGCCGCCCGCCACGGCTTCGACCGCGTGCGCACCCTCCTGCAGCTGCGCATGCCGCGAGGGGCCCGGGTCCGCTCGGGGTCCGTGCCGCGCGACGATCTCGTCATCTCCGCCTTCCGGCCGGGGCTCGACGAGCAGGCGTGGGTGACCCTCAACGCGCTGGCTTTCGCCGACCATCCCGAGCAGGGGAAGCTGACCGTCGACGACCTCGTCGCCCGCGAGGGCGAACCCTGGTTCTCCCCGGACGACCTCCTCCTCGCCCGGACGCGCGACGGCGGGCTCGTCGGCTCCGTCTGGCTCAAGGTCGAGGGCGGCCTCGGCGAGATCTATGCCGTGGGAGTCCACCCCGATCACGCGGGCTCGGGAGTCGGCCGCACGCTCATGGAGGCCGGCCTCGATCGCCTCGAGACCTCGGGCGTCGCGACCGCGGCCCTCTACGTCGAGGCGGACAACGACCGCGCCACCCGGCTCTACCGCTCTCTCGGATTCTCCGACCACACGATCGACGTGCAGTACCGGCGGCGTCAGGCCTGACCGAGGTGCGCGGGCGCCGGAGCCGAGGCGCCCGGCGTGTCCGCCCTACACCGTAGCCGTGACGGAGGGGTGCACATCCGCGCGCATCGGGTACGAGGACTGCGCCCCGAAGCGGCCGACGGCGAAGGTGCCGGCACGCACCCCGGTGTCGACAGCGGCGGAGAGATCGGCTCCCGCCGCGAGCTCGGCGACGAGCGCCCCGACGAACGCGTCCCCAGCCCCGGTGGAGTCCACGACGGCACTCACCTCCGCGGCCGGGACGTGGCCGCTCGACGCGGCGTCCGCCCACACGGCGCCGGCC
>CAKTZW010000229.1 GCA_934636065.1 uncultured Labedella sp. | reverse complement strand
GTGCAGGCCTTCGGGCTCGCCCTCGACGGCGAGGACTTCGACCTCGCCGTCGCGATCGGGAAGCGGTCGTTCCTCGTGCTCGTGCGCGACGACACCCCGGGCCTGCTGAAGCGCCTCAAGCGCATCCCCCTCACACGGTTGCGCCGACAGCCCCTCCTCATCCTGTTCATCGCGATCCTCCACATGCAGTCGCCGCGTGGCCTCGCGGCGGCGATGCTCCACTTCCGTCTCGCCGAGCAGCTCGCGCGCGCGACGGAGGCGACGGCGTCCCCCGACGACCGCGCCCTCATGGTCGGCGTCCGCAGCGTCACCATGCGGATGCAGGGGAAGTTCGACAAGGCGGTGCCCGTCGCCCGCGAGTTCCTCGATCGTTTCGACAGGCTCTCGCCCGAGGACCAGGACCGGCTGAGCAGCGTGAGCCGGCACCTGCTGTGGCAGGTGGCCCACGCGCTGCTGTTCGCCGGGGACGTCGCGGGCGCAGTCGGAGCGGCGCAGCGGATGCTCGCGGTCCCGGTTCCTCCGGACCTCGGCGAGGACCGCGGCATCCATCCGGCCCTCACCGTCATGGCGGCGGCGCAGGCTCTCGCGGGATCGATGACGGAGGCGCGGGAGACCCTCGACGAGGCGGTGCGCCACCCGCCGCGAGCGAGCGCCTTCCACCACGTGTGGCAGCGGACGACCGAGGCGATCATCCGGGTCGAGCGCGGGGACTTCGGGGAGGCCGCGACTCTGCTCGACGATCTCGACCACGACATGCGCGCCGGCGAGTACTGGCCCGTCGACGTCGTCGTCCACGCCGTCGCGGCTCTGCGGGACGGACAGGTCGACGGAGCGATCGACACCATCGGATCGGTGCTGTCGCGCAGCTCGCCCCCGCGCCAGGCCGCGGTGACGCGCGACATCGTCATCGCCCTCTACGCGATGCTCCAGCTCGCCGGTCGTCCGGCCGGCACGGCGGCGAGCGTGCTCCGCCACGTCTCGCAGCCCGGTCCCCTGCGGACCCTCGCGGAGGCGCTCGTCGCGCTGCGTGAGGGCGAGCCCTTGAAGGCCGTCGGCCTCACGCGGAACGCGCTGGGACAGGGCTCCGTCCCGCCGCGGCTGCACGCCGCCGTCCTCCTCGTGCGCGCCGCCGCCTCGACGGCCGCCGGCCAGGCCGACTCGGCCGCTCGTGCCGCTCGCGGGGCCTTCGAGCTGCTCGCCGCGCACTCGCTCGCGACGCCGTGGCTCCTGCTGACCGCCTCCGAGCGGGCGGAGTTGTCGCTGATCGGGCGACAGGCGGACCTGCCCGCCGGCCTGGTCGCGTCGCTCGAGCGCATGCCGGTGCTCTTCCACGACGGGACGACGGTCGAGAGGCTGACCCCGCGCGAGCAGGAGGTGCTCGCCCAACTCGTGGCCGGTGCCACCATCCCCGACGTCGCACGGTCGGCCGGCGTCTCCCCGAACACCGTCAAGACGCAGCGGGCCCGGATCTACCGCAAGCTCGGAGTCGACAACCGAGCGGACGCCGCCCGCGTCGCGCTGGAGCACGACCTGATCTGAGGCGCGTCGCCCGCGGGGCCGGCCGCGGACCTCCGGTCGCTGCCTCGACCGCGGACCCTCCGACCGCTCCCGATCGCCCCCCCGATCGGGAGGGATGACGCGGACGGATGACTCTGGCGAGCGGACCCCGTCCGCTCCCTACGCTGATCCGTGGTCCGCGCAGACCCGAAATGCGCCAGGACCCCTCCCGACGATGCACGCCCCCCGAGCGACCGCCCCCCGCTCGGGGCGTGCATCAACTCCGCTCAACCGAGGGACCCCCTGTGTCATCTTCCCGTCGCCGTCCGACGCGTGCCCACCACTCCCGTCCGTCCGTGCTGCAGGGCTCCCGCGCCGCGCTCACGGCGGCCGTCGCCGTCGTGCTCGCGGTGATCGGCGGCGGCCTGACCGCTGCGCCGGCGCTCGCGGCCACCGCGGCGCTGTCGGTCGCGAAGACGGTCGAGGGAGCCGAGTCGGGCTCCTTCATCCCCGGCGACGAGTTCACCTACACGATCACGGTCGGCTGCGACGATGACGACTGCGTCGACGCCGAGCTCGTCGACCCCCTCCCCGCTGCGCTGGCGGGCTTCGAGCTGCTGTCGACCTCCGTCGAGCCGCCGAGCCAGCCCGCCGTCCTCACGCTCGAGGGGTGCGAGACCGTCGTGACCGAGGAGTGCGTCCTCGGCGTCGACTTCCAGCAGCCGGTCGCGGGCGGCGTCGGCATCCGCGCGGGCGACACGTATCAGGTGTCGCTCACACTCAAGGTGCCGCAGGACCTCGAGCCGACCTGGCCATCGAACGGCGACACGGTCGTCAACACGGCGACGGCGTCGGCGACGACCGCCGACACCGTGAGCGACCCGGCCGGGGTGGTCGTGACGATCCCGACGGACGTCCAGGTCGAGGTCGAGAAGTCGTGGCAGCCGGCGCAGCAGCAGTTCGAGCCGGGCGCGGCCTCCTCCGTCTCCCTCGGCATCCGCAACGCGTCGAACGTCGATGCGGCCACCCTCACCCTGCAGGACCCGGCGTCCGCGGTCGACGGCGCCGCGGCGCTCGCCGACGACAACCCGTTCCGGATCGTCGACCTCGCCGGCATCGGCGACGTCACAGCCCCGCAGGGCGCGACCACCGTCACGGTCGACGCCTACGTCTACGCCGCCGGCTCGTGGAACTGGACCTCCGGAGCGGCGACCCCCGTCACCGACATCGCGCTCCCGCAGGGCGTGGACCCCGCGGACGTCGGCGGGATCCGCCTCGTCTTCTCCGCCGCGGACGGCGGGACCATCGCCGCCGACGGCACCGCCGGCTCGGTGGGCCTCGACGTCGTGCAACGGGCCACCGACCGGGAGACCGAGGACTCGCTCGTGCTCGGCGCCGACGTGCTCAACGTCGTCGAGGGCGGGGTGGATCCGGTCATCGGCGACCCCGCGACCGCGACGGCGGACGCTCCCTTCGCGATCGGCAGCCTCGACGTCGAGGTCATGGCGACGAAGAGCATCACGCCCGGGCGGGTCCCCGCGGGCTCCAGCGCGAGCGCCTCGATCGGCGCACGCAACGACTCGAACGGGCCGCTCGCCCGACTCGAACTGGCCGACGAGGACTACTTCACGGCCGACGTGACGTTCGGCGGGTTCACCGCCCCGATCTCCTTCCCCGCCGGTGCGACGGCCGCCTCGATCACGTGGAGCTACAGCGACGGATCGACGGTCGACGCCGCGGTCGCCGCCGGAGACTCCCCGCTTCCCCCGACCGCCCCCGACGGCGAGCACCTCACCGGCTTCTCCCTCGAGTACACGGGGTCGATCGCCCGCGGAGCGACGGTCGCCGCCACCTTCGAGATCGCCGTCCGCACGACGGCCGTGACCGACCCGGACGGCGGGCCGCTCGAGACCGTGAACGCGCTCATCGTGACGGGCGACAACTCCGCCGGGACCGACACCGCCGAGGTCGACGCGCCGCTCGACGTGTTCTTCCCCGACCTCGACCTCGCGATCGACAAGACGGTCTCCCCGACCGGCGCCGTGACGGCCGGGGGCACCGTTGTCGTGCAGACGCCCACGCGCACGAGCACCGACTCCGCCTTCGTCTCGCCCACGTCGATCGTCGTCGACGACGTGTGGAGGGACGACACGGAGGACGACTTCTGGAACGCCTTCACCCCGATCGCGGTCGCCCCGACGCAGGTCCCGGCCGGGTCGACCCTCACCGTGTCGACCTCGACGGACGGGGGAGCGTCGTGGACGACGCTGACCGTCGTCGACGCGACGGCCGCGACCCGCCTCTTCTCCGGGTCCCTCGCCGACATCGCGGCCGCCGGTGGCGTGACCCTCGACGTCGACGACGTCACGGGGCTCCGGTACGCGTTCCGCAACGATGCGGGCTTCGCGGCGGGGACGACCGTCTCACCGAACACCGTGTACCAGGCGCGGTCCACGCTGCGCAGCGCCCCGACGGTCGGGACCTCGGTGCCGGACGCCGACCCGTCCCGCTACGAGAACCGGGCGAGCGCCGTCGCGGAGGGCGTCGTCGACGGCGACACCGTGATCGAGAGCGACGAGGTCGCCGACGTCGCCCTCGGTTCGATCGTCTCCTTCGACGGCGTCGGCTCGCTGCTCGCGACCAAGCGCTTCACCGTGCCGGGCAGCACCACGAACCTCGACTTCGTCAACGCCCAGTCGGGCACGAGCGCCGGAACCCTCCTCCAGTGGGGCGTGACGGCGACCGGGTACGACTCCGTGACCATCTCCGACCCGAACGGCGGAGAGGGCTCGCCGCACGACACGGTCTTCCAGGCCTTCGATCTCACGAGGATCGCGCCCGTGACGTTCCAGCGCGACCCGCTCCTGCGCTGGGACACGGTCTCGACCGTCGAGCTGTACGTCAACGGGGCGTGGCGGACCGTCACCGCCCCGGCGGGCGGCTGGATGAACGGGTCCGGCTTCGTCGGGTACACCCTCTCCGCGACCGAGCGCGCCGGGACGACGGGTGTCCGCATCACCGTCGTGCCGAACGACGCCGCACGCGCCGCAAGCTCCAACCCGCTCGCGCCGCCGGTGGGCTCCGGCGTCGCGACGAGCACGGCGACGGGCGCCCGTCCTCTCGATCTCGTGTGGACGCTGCGCAACGTCGTGCGAGTCGAGGACGAGGCGGGACGGTGGGTGACGGCCGAGAACGGCTACAACGACGCCGACCCGGCGACGCTGTGGAACACG
>CAKTZW010000228.1 GCA_934636065.1 uncultured Labedella sp. | reverse complement strand
CGATAGCGGCGCTCGACATCGCGGAGGCCGTGCCCGCGACCGTCGCGCGCCTGCTCGCCTGATCCCCACGCCCCGCGTCTCGCTCACAGCTTCCTCACAGCACGGCGAAAGGAGAGCGCTAACCGGCGTCCCTAGCGTCGGTCGGGACGACACGCTCATCGACGACAGGAGCCATCATGCGCGCACGGACACGACGGAACACGGGAGCGGCCCTCGCGGGGATCGCGGTCATCGGCGGACTCGCCGCCTGCAGCACCGACGCGAGCGGCTCGGCCGAGGACGCCGACGCCGGGTCGGGAGCCACGACCGAGGAATCGGGCGCGAGCAACGGCTCGGGTTCGTCGTACGCCGACGGCGAGTACACGGCGGAGGGCGACTACACGACTCCCGGCGGGCAGGAGTCCGTCACGGTCACCGTGACGCTCGAGAGCGGCGTGGTCACGGCTCTCGAGGTGGAGGGCAGCGGCGGCAGCCCCAACACGCAGCGCTACCAGGGCGAGTTCATCGAGAACATCGACGCCGAGGTCGTGGGGGAGAGCATCGACGACCTCGCGGTGTCGAAGGTCGCCGGCTCCTCGCTCACCAGCGGAGGATTCAACAGCGCGATCGAGACCATCAAGTCCGATGCCGCGAGCTGAGGTCCTCACGGCCGCTCCCGCCGGTTCCGAGCCGGGCGTGGAGTCGACGAACGCGGCGGCCGTCATGGCGTTCGACGCCATCGGCGTGCCGTGGCGGATCGACGCGAACGACGCCATCACGGAGTCCGTGCGAGCGGCCGTGCTCGCGCGGATCGAGGCCTTCGACCGGACGTGGTCGCGATTCCGCTCGGACTCGCTCGTCGCCCGCATCGCCCGCGACGGAGGAGCCTGGCCGCTCCCCGCGGAGGGTCCCGGCCTGTTCGAGCTGTACCGGACGCTCTACGACCTCACGGGCGGGCGCGTGTCGCCGTTCGTCGGGGCGGCGCTCGAGGGTCTCGGGTACGGAGCGGGCCTCGGCGGCGCTGCGGGCGCGGGCGATCCCGTCCCCGGATGGGATGAGGTCGCCACGTTCGACGGGGACGTCCTCAGCACCGTGGCGCCCGTGCTCATCGACGTCGGCGCGGCGGGGAAGGGGCTCCTCGTCGATCTCGTGACCGAGCTCCTCGCCGCCCGCGGCGTCGCCGACGTCACCGTCGACGCCTCCGGCGACCTCCGTGTCGCCGGAGAGCGACGGGAGCGGGTCGCGCTCGAGCATCCGTTCGATCCGCGACGCGCCATCGGCATCGTGGAGCTGAACGGCGGAGCCCTGTGCGCGTCGGCGGTCAACCGCCGGGCCTGGGGCGACGGCCTCCACCACGTGATCGACGGCCGCACCGGTCGGCCCGTCGAATCCGTCGTCGCCACGTGGGCGGTCGCCCCGACGGCGGCGGTCGCGGACGCCGCGGCGACGGCGCTCTTCTTCGTCCCGCCGTCCGAGGTGCTCGCGGCCACCGGCGCTCTCGGCGTCCGCATGTTCAGCGACGGACGCAGCGAGCGGCACCGCGACTTCCCCGGGGAGCTCTTCTCATGATCGCGGCCCTCGACACGCTCGTGGGACGAGTGCCGATGTACCGGCTCGTCCTGCTCCTGCTCGCCGCGCTCGCCGGCGTCTCCCTCGTGCTGTCCGCACTCGGCATCCTGTTCTTCACGCCGCTCGAGCTCCTCGCGACGGGGGCGCTCGCCGTCGTGCTCTCGTGGCTGCTCAATCGACTGCTCGCACCGCTCTTCCGCGTGAAGCCGCACGACGAGTCCGCGATCATCACGGGGCTGCTGCTCTTCTTCATCATGAAGCCGGGCCTCGGGTTCGGCGACCTCGCGGCCGTCGCCGTGGCGTCGATCGTCGCCACGGCGTCGAAGTACCTTCTCGCGATCCGCGGGCGTCACCTCTTCAATCCCGCGGCCGTCGGCGCCTTCGTCGCGACGCTGACCGGACTCGGCGTCAGCTACTGGTGGGTCGGGAGCGAGTCGCTGTTCTGGTTCGTGCTCGTCGCGGGAGCGGTGCTCGTGTGGAGGATCCGCAAGGCCGCGATGGCCGCGCTCTTCGTCGCGGCGGTGTGCGCCGTGATGATCCCGATGCTCGTGACGAGCGGGATGGCGCCGTCGGCGGCCGTCGCGACCCCGTTCCTCTCCACCGCCGCGGTCTTCTTCGCCGCGTTCATGCTGACGGAGCCGCTGACTCTCGCGCCGCGCCGCTGGCAGCAGCTCGCGATCGCCGCGGTCGTCGGCGTGCTCTTCGCGCTGCCGTACCACGTGGGTCCCGTGTTCTCGTCGCCCGAGCTCGCACTGCTGGTCGGCAACCTGCTCGCGTTCCTCCTGGGACAGCGCCGGGGCATCTCGCTCGTCGTGCGCGAGTCCCGTTCGCTCGGTCGGGGCGTGCACGAACTCGTGTTCGACGCCGCCGCGCCGTTGCGCTTCCGGGCCGGTCAGTACGTCGAGCTGCACATCCCGCACACGAAGGGGGACCGGAAGGGGTTCCGGCGCACGTTCAGCATCGTCTCGGCCCCGAGCGACGGGCGCGAGGTGCGCGTCGCCTTCCGGGTGCCGGAGCCGGTGAGCTCCGCGAAGCGGGCCCTGCTCGAGCTCGGTCCCGGGGACGCGGTGCGGGCGACCCTCGTCGGAGGCGACTTTACGGTGCCGGACGACGACGGCCGGAAGCTCGCGCTCGTCGCCGCGGGCATCGGCATCACCCCGTTCGTCAGTCAGCTGCGCGAGCAGCGGGCGCGGGGGACGGACCGCGACGTCGTCGTCGTGTACGCGGTCTCGGACCCGGGCGACATCGTCTATGCGGAGGAACTGACCAGCGCGGGCGTGCGCGTCCTCGTCTCCAGCCGGACGGAGCCCGAGCGGCTCCCCGACGGCTGGACGTGGATCGGGCCCGAGCGTGTCGACGCGGACGTGGTCCGACGTGCGATCCCGGACGTCGGCGAGCGGGACGTCCTCGTCTCGGGTCCGCCGGCCCTCGTCGCCGATCTCCGGCGGCGACTGCGCGGCGCGGCTCGCCGGGTGCGGACGGATGCCTTCTCCGGCTACTGATCGGGGGGTGGCGGTGCCGTGCGGCCGCCGCTCGTGACCCGATCGAGGAACGCGCGCGTCCGGGGGTCGCTCGGAGCTCCGAAGATCTGCTCCGGCGCGCCCTGCTCCCGGATGACGCCGGCGTCGAGGAACACCACCCGCGTCGCGACGTCGCGCGCGAAGGCCATCTCGTGGGTCGCCATGACGATCGTGGTGCCCGACGCGCCCAGCTCGCGGACGATCTCGAGAACCTCGCCGACGAGCTCGGGGTCGAGCGCGCTCGTGATCTCGTCGAGGAGGAGGACCTCCGGCTCGCTCGCGAGGGCCCGGGCGATCGCGACCCGCTGCTGCTGTCCGCCCGAGAGCCTGTCGGGATAGGACCGCGCGAAGTCGGCGAGCCCCACCTGCTCGAGGAGAGCGAGGCCACGGGTCGCCGCAGCGGCCTTCCCGACGCGGTGCACGTGGCGGAGCGCGAGCGTCACGTTGTCGAGCACCGTGAGATGGGGGAAGAGGTTGTAGTGCTGGAACACCGTCCCGAAGCGGGCGCGCACCGCATCGGCGTCGACCCGTGGATCGGTGATGTCGGTGCCGGTGAGGAGGATGCGACCGTCGTCGACCTGCTCGAGCAGGTTGATGGTGCGCAGGAGCGTCGACTTCCCGGATCCGGACGCTCCGATGAGCGCGATCACCTCGTGCGCGTCGACCGTGAGGTCGATGCCCGCGAGCACCACGCGCTCGCCGAAGGTCTTGCGGACGCCCTCCAGCTGCAGGACGGGGGCCGGTCCTCCCGGCAGCTTCGGGGCCGCCGCGGCGCTCATACGACGCTCCCGTGCTGCTCGCGCTCGCGCTGGCGCGCCGTGAGCCAGTCGGTGAGTCGGATCGTGGGGAAGGCGAGGGCGACGAAAAGCAGTCCGGCGAGCACGTACGGCGTGAAGTTGTAGCTCGCCGACGTCTCGATCTGGGCGGCGCGGACGGCGTCGACGGCGCCGAGCACGGAGATCAGGCCCACGTCCTTCTGCATCGAGACGAAGTCGTTCATGAGGGCGGGGGTGACCTTGCGGAGCGCCTGCGGGAGGATCACGAGGCGCAGAGAGGCGACGTACCCGAGGCCGAGGGACCGGGCGGCCAGTCGCTGCGACGGGTGCACGGCCTCGATGCCGGCGCGCAGCACCTCGGCGACGTACGCCGAGTACGTGAGCACGAGGGCGACGGTGCCCCAGAACTCCATCGGCATGCGCGGGAACAACCCGAGCCCCGGGATGCCGAAGCCGACGAGGTAGAGCACGATGAGCAGGGGCATGCCCCGGAAGAGGTCGGTGTACGCGGCCGCGAGCAGCCGCAACGGGAAGAAGAGCGGTCCGCGCAGCGTGCGGATCGAGGCGAGGAGGACGCCGACGATCGCGACCCCGACGCTCGCCACGAGCAGGACGCGGACGTTGAGCCAGAGCCCCTCGATGACCCGCGGCCACGCGGCGACGAGGACCTCGGGGTCGAAGAAGGTCTCATTCGCGAAACCCATCCTTCTGTGCTGGCGATCTCGGGCCCGCATCAATACGAGGATGTCGTCTCGGCCGTGCATCAGCATCTGCCGCCGGTGCCGAACCGGTTCGTGGACCTTGTGCCGGAATCGGAGATGAAGCTGACGCCGCGCCACTATGCCTATCTCAAGATTTCCGAAGGCTGCAACAACCGCTGCTCCTTCTGCATCATCC
>CAKTZW010000227.1 GCA_934636065.1 uncultured Labedella sp. | reverse complement strand
CCCGTGCTCGAGCCTCTCGGCCTCACGCACCCGCAGTACCTCGTGATGCTCGCGCTGTGGAGCGAGGACCGGCGCTCCGCGGGAAATCTGGCGGCGACGCTCGCCCTCGAACCGGCCACCCTCTCCCCTCTCCTCAAGCGCCTCGAGTCCGCCGGCCTCGTGATCCGCCGCCGCAGCGAGACGGACGAGCGCGTCCTCATGATCGAACTCACGGAGCAGGGGCGCGCGCTGCGGCGCGAGGCCGAGGCGATCCCGCAGAAGATCGTCGCCCGGCTCGGGATGGCGATGGACGACCTCGAGACCCTCCGCTCCTCCCTCCACGCCGTCACCGCCGCCGCGGCCGCCGCCCGGTGATCCAGGCTCGAACCCCGCCCCCGACCACCGAGGGGCGCCGGTATACTCGGGGGCGCGAAGGGGAGTAGCTCCGAGCGTCCGCGGAAGCGGCGCGGCGGTCTGTCGACATACTGGAGCCGTTCACGACGATCGGCACCCGGCAGCCCACCCGGACAGGGCGAGCGAGACCTTCGGCCACACGTCCACCGTGGCCGGTCCTTCCCTCGCGGTCGCCGGTCGCCCGAGCGGAAGCACTCCCGTGACCGAACACCCCCGCCCCACCCGCATCGACGAGACCGGCGCGGCCATAGAGCCGAGCACGGCGCAGGTGCGCCGGTGGCGGCGCTACCTCGCGGACGAGCGCGCTGAAGCCGCCGTCTACCGGGACCTCGCCTCCCGCCGCACCGGTGAGGAGCAGCAGATCCTCCTCGGCCTCGTGGAGGCCGAAGAGCGGCATCAGCAGCACTGGATCGAGCTGCTCGGCCGGCGCGTCGGCCGCCCCATCCCGAGCGACCTCCGCACCCGCATCCTCACGTTCTTCGCCCGGCGCTACGGCTCGGTGTTCGTGCTCGCCCTCATGCAGCGGGCCGAGTCGCGATCGCCGTACGAGGACGACGTGGACGCGTCGCCCGCGATGGCCGCGGACGAGCGCATCCACGGCGAGGTGGTACGGGGTCTCGCCGAACGCGGTCGCTCCCGCCTCTCCGGCAGTTTCCGCGCCGCCGTCTTCGGCATGAACGACGGACTCGTGTCGAACCTCGCGCTCGTGGTGGGAATGAGCGCGACGGGAGTCGGGACGTCCGTCGTGCTCGCCTCCGGCATCGCCGGTCTGCTCGCGGGCGCGCTGTCGATGGGCGCGGGAGAGTACGTGTCCGTGCGCTCGCAGCGCGAGCTGCTCGAGGCGTCGACGCCCGACCCGAGTGCCCGGACGGCGCTCCCCCACCTCGACGTCGAGGCGAACGAGCTCGCGCTCGTCTACCGGGCGCGCGGCATGACCGAGCAAGAGGCGTCGGAGCACGCGCGCGAGGTGCTCGACCGGATCGCGCACAGCGTCGACGGCCCTCCCACGGGAGCCATGAACATCGGGCACGACGCCGAGCTCGCCGACGCCCACGAGTCGGTCGGCACCGCCTGGAGCGCGGCGATCACGAGCTTCTTCCTCTTCGCCGCCGGAGCGATCATTCCCGTCCTGCCGTATCTCTTCGGCCTGTCGGGGCTTGCGGCGGTCGCCGTCGCGGCGGCCCTCGTCGGCGTCGCACTCCTCCTCACGGGCGCATCGGTCGGCATCCTCTCGGGGGCGTCCCCGCTCGCCCGCGCGCTCCGCCAGCTCGCGATCGGCTACGGCGCGGCCGGTGTCCCCTACGCGCTCGGCCTCCTCTTCGGCACCGCCGTCGGCTAGCCGACACGCGAGGAGGCCGGTCCGACGGGATGTCGGACCGGCCTCCTCGACGGTGACGGGCGGTGACGTCGGTCGCAGCGAGCGTCCCCTCACCGGATCTTCCGGCGGTACACCGCCATCGCGGCGACGTACGCGACCACGAGGATCCCGGCGCACCACGCCAGGGCGATCCAGAGGTCGGTACCCACCGGCGTCCCCGCGAAGATCGCCCGGATACTGTCGACGATGGAGGTCACCGGCTGGTTCTCCGCGAACCAGCGCACGGGGCCGGGCATCGTCTCGGTCGGGACGAAGGCCGAGCTGATGAACGGCAGGAAGATGAGCGGGTACGAGAACGCACTCGCGCCGTCCACCGAGCTCGCCGAGAGTCCCGCGATGACGGCGACCCAGGTGAGCGCGAGCGTGAAGAGGATCAGGATGCCGGCGACGGCGAGCCATCCGAGCACGCTCGCCCCCGTGCGGAAGCCCATCAGGAGCGCGACGCCCGTGACGACGGCGATCGAGATGAGGTTCGCGACGAGCGACGTGAGCACGTGTGCCCACAACGCGCTCGAGCGCGCGATCGGCATCGACTGGAACCGCTCGAAGATGCCGCTCTGCAGATCGAGGAACAGCCGATACGAGGTGTAGGCGATGCCCGACGCGATCGTGATGAGCAGGATCCCGGGCAGCATGTAGTCGATGTACGACCCCGCTCCCGTCTCGATCGCTCCGCCGAGGACGTAGACGAACAGGAGCATGAGGGCCACCGGGGTGACGGCCGTCGTGATGATCGTGTCGGGACTGCGCAGGATGTGGCGGAGCGACCGCCCCGTGAGGACGGCGGAGTCGCCGAGGACGTGTGTCGTGGCCATCATCGTTCCTTTCCGTGCTGTGCGGACGCGTCGGCGTCGGTGTCGGAGTCGGTGTCGGTGTCGGTGTCGGAGGCATCAGCACCGTCGTCACCGGTGAGCGCGAGGAAGATCTCCTCGAGCGTCGGCTGCTTCTCGACGTACTCCTTCTGGGCCGGCGGAAGCAGCTGCTTGAGCTCGGCGAGGGTGCCGTTCACGATCACGCGCCCGCGGTGCAGGATCGCGATGCGGTCGGCGAGCTGTTCGGCCTCGTCGAGGTACTGCGTGGTGAGGAGGACCGTCGTGCCGGCCGCGGCCAGCTTCTTGACGGTCTGCCACACGTCGATCCGGGCCTGCGGGTCGAGACCCGTCGTCGGTTCGTCGAGGAAGATCACCGAGGGGTCGCCCACGAGGCTCATCGCGATGTCGAGCCGGCGGCGCATGCCGCCGGAGTAGGTCGACGCCCGCCGGCCTCCCGCGTCCGTGAGGGAGAAGCGCTCGAGGAGCTCGTCCGCCACGGCGGCCGGATCGGGGAGATGACGCAGTCGTGCGACGAGCACGAGGTTCTCCCGCCCGCTCAGCATCTCGTCGACCGCGGCGAACTGCCCCGTGAGGCTGATGGCCTCGCGGACCCGGCGCGCGTCGGTGGCCGTGTCGAAACCGCTCACGCTCGCCGATCCGGCGTCGGGCGCGAGCAGCGTCGAGAGGATGCGGACGACGGTGGTCTTGCCCGCGCCGTTCGAGCCGAGGAGGGCGAAGATGCTGCCACGGGCGACCTCGAAGTCGACGCCGCGGAGGACGGACACCTCGCCGTAGGACTTCTGCAGATCCGACACCCGGATCGCCGCGTCGACGGTCATGACCGTTCCCCCTTCTCCGCCTCGTCGATCGCCTTCACGAGACGTGCGCGCTCCTTGTCGATCCACTGGGTGGCGTCGTACGACCGGGCGAACGTCTCGGCGAACTCGACGGGGTCGTCCCCGACGATCGCCCGGACCGAGGTCCCGTCGATCGCGGCGCGCTCCCAGAGGTCGACCGAGTCGCCCATCATCGTGATGAGGGTCTCGCCGTCGGTGACGCCCGCGTAGTAGAGGAAGTACCGGTCGAGCGCCTTCGCGGCGGTCCGGTACGGCTCGGAGAGTCCCTCCATGCGGGCCTTGTGCTGCCGGTACTGCTTCTTCTGCTCGAGCGAGCCGGTGAGGGCCTCGATCCAACTGGCCATGATCAGTTCTCTCCTTGGTGGAGCTGTTCGATACGTTCGGCGAGGAAGCTCCATGTCCTCCAGAACTCGTCGAGCTGTTCGCGCCCGCTGTCGTTGAGGGAGTAGACCTTGCGCGGCGGCCCCTTCTCGGAGGGGACCTTCTCGACGTCGACGAAGCCGCGCTGCTCGATCCGCACGAGCAGGGCGTAGACGGTGCCCTCGGCGATGTCGGCGAAGCCCTGGTCCCGCAGCCGCGCCGTGATCTCGTACCCGTAGGCGGGCCGAGCGGCGAGGATCGCGAGAACGATGCCCTCGAGAGTGCCCTTGAGCATCTCCGTCATCTGGTTGGCCATTGCCGGCATCCGATCTACTCTGTGTTGCTGACTACCACTACAAAGTAACACCGAGTACCAGTACTTGGCAACACCAAGTACTGATGAATTCACGAGGTCCGGAACGACGGTTCGCTCGCCGGCCTGGTCCGCGTGGAACTCAGGACCGGGACGAGCCCGCGAGCCGCGCCCGCAGCGAGCCGAGGAGCATCTCCACGCCAAGCTCGAACATGCGCTCGGAACGCGCCTCGCCGCGCTCCGACGCCGCGAGCACGCGGCCGAGCGTTCGCGTCGGCACCTCGGGGCGCCACACCTCCGCCGGGGAGGCGAGGTCGAGGCCGAAGCCGATCGCGAACGCGTCGATGACCGCCACGAGCGAGACGATCTCGTCGTCCGGGAAACCGGCCCCCGTGAGCGCCGTCGTCAGATCGTCGTAGCTCGCGATCACGAGCGGGTGGGTGATGGTCTTCCCGATCAGCAGCGGCACGAGGGCCGGGTGATCGGCATACATGCGGCGCTGCGCGCGGACGGTGGCCTCGACGAAGTCGTCCCACGGCTCGCCGCCCCGCGGCACGCGATAGCGCTCGACGAGGCGCCCGCGCATGAGCTCGAGGATCTCGTCCGCCCCGTCGACGTGGTTGTAGAGCGA
>CAKTZW010000226.1 GCA_934636065.1 uncultured Labedella sp. | reverse complement strand
CCCCCGTGCCGCCGCCAAGCCGATCGAGCCGATAACGGCTCCAAGGATCGCGGCCGGCAGCAGCCATGCTACCTCCTTGACCTGCGCCCCGAAGATCAGCTGGCTGAGGACGTCCTCGCCCGCCGCCGTGGTGCCGAGCCAGTGCGCGCCGGTGGCGTCGAGGTTGCGTTCGAAGGACGTGTCCTTCGGATCGTACGGCGCGAGCAGCGGCGCGAAAACCGCGACCAGCACGAACAGGCCGAGGATGACGATGCCCACCCGTGCCTTGCCGTTGGACCAGACCACCCCGATCGTGCGGCCGAACGAGCGCCAGCGGCTCGGAGCGGCGACCGCGCCGTCCGCTGCGCCGTCGGTGGGGATTCTGACGTTCTGCGTTGAAGTCATCGGCGGGTCCTTGGGTCGAGTACGCCGTACAGGATGTCGACGAGGAAGTTGGCGACGAGCACGCTCACCGTGATCATCAGGAACAGGGCCTGCATGAGCGGATAGTCCTGTCCGATCACCGCGTTGAACAGGAGGTAGCCGATGCCCGGGTATCCGAACACCTGCTCCACGAGGATGGACCCGCCGACGACCCCGCCGAGCGCGAGGCCGAAGCCCGTGAGGTTCGGCAGGATCGCGTTCCGGGCCGCGTACCGGATGGCGACGGTGCCGCCGCGCAGGCCGTTGGCCTCGGCGAACGTGACGTAGTCGTCGCCGAGCGTGTTGATCATCGCGTTGCGCATGCCGATGATCCAGCCGCCGACGCTCGTCACGAGGATCGTGAGCGCCGGGAGCGCGGCGTGGAGGAGTGCGTCACCGATGAACGCGGGGGTGAAGGCCGGCGTCGTCGTGGCCGAGTACGCGCCCGTCGTCGGGAACCAGTGCAGCACGTAGCCGAGGAAGAACAGCAGCAGGAGCGCGGTCCAGAAGTACGGGAACGTGCTCATGAAGCTGCCGCCGAGAGTCGGGAGCGAGTCGAGCCAGGTCCCCCGCTTCCAGGCCGCAGCGACGCCGATGAGCGTGCCGAGGATGAACGCGACGATCGTCACGAGGCCGACGAGGATGATCGTGTACGGCAGCGCCGTGCTCACCATGCTCGACACCGTCTGCGGATAGAAGGTGTACGAGACGCCGAAGTCGAGCGTCACGACCTGGCGGAGGTACGCCACGTACTGCTCCCAGACGCTGCCGTCCGGCACGCCGAGCTGCGCCTCGATCGCGGCGCGCGTCGCGTCCGTCACGGGACCGTTCTGCGAGAGCTTCGCGATCGCCGCGTCGGCGGGAGAGCCCGGCATGAGCCGCGGGAGGAAGAAGTTGAGCGTGACCGCGGCCCACAGCGTCAGGACGAAGAGACCGATCTTTCCGGCGATGTACTTCACTGGTCGTCTCCGTTCGCGAGCTTCAGCCGCGTGAAGATCGCAAGCGGCGCCGAGTCGTAGTTCTGGGGAGCCATGTACGGGTCCTCCTCGCTCGGCCAGCCCGTGAACTTCGCGTCGTTGAACAGGCCCCACGATCCGCCGTAGTACATGCCGATCACGGGAAGGTCGTCGTAGACGATGTTCTGCAGCGCGTGGCTCAGCTCGAGCTGCTCGTCGGGATCCGCCGTGGCCTTGAGGTCGGCCAGCAGCGCGTCCGCATCCGGGTTCTGGTACCGCTCGAAGTTGTTCGCGGTGGTCTCCCCGACCGGCACGTAGAACTCGCTCGACATGAGGCTGTTGAAGGACTGGTAGACGTACCCGCCGCCCATACCGCCGATCGCCACGTCGAAGTCGCCGTTCGCGATGGCCTGCTGGTAGCCGGCGGGCTGCGGGAGGTTGAGCTTCACCTCGATTCCCACGGCGCGGAGCTGTCGCTGCACCTCCTGGGCGGCGCGGGTCCAGTCGGCGAAGCCGTTCGCCGTCGTGATGGAGAAGGAGAACTGCTCGCCGTCGGGGCCGACGAGGCGATCCCCGTCGAGCGTGTAGCCGGCCTGCTCGAACTCGGCGAGGGCGGCGTCGGTGTCCTGCTCGATCATGCCGCCGTCGGGGATGCTCGGGTCGAGCTGGTCCTCCTGGTTGGGCAGGATGAGACCGGTCTGACCGGCGGGCTCCATGTACCCTTCCGAGGCCGAGTCGGCGATCGCCCCGCGTTCGAGGGCGAGCGAGATGCCGCGGCGGACGTGCACGTCGTCGAACGGGGCCACCTCGTGGTTCGGCATGAGGCCGATGATGCCGACGGGCGGGAACCACCACTTGTTGCTGTCGCTCGCGGCGCCCCACGTCCCCTCGACGTCGGAGATGAAGGAGTACGCCCAGTCGTAACCGCGTGTGACGGTGTCGAGCTGCGTGTTGGTGGCGGGGAGGATGAGGTGCTGGATCTCCACCGAGTCGGCCTGCCAGTAGTCCTCGTTCTTGTCCATCGAGTACTGCTGCTGGTTGTAGTTGCCGAGCGTGAAGGGGCCGGAGCCCACGGGCTCCTCGTTGCGCCACGTGCTCGGGTCCTCGACGTCCGACCAGATGTGCTCGGGCACGATGTAGGTCGCACCGATGATCGACAGGGCCGGTACGTCGTCGGTGAGGAGCTCGAACGTGATCGTGTCGCCGTCGACCTCGATCGTGTCGATGTGCTGCCACGCGCCCTTGATGTCGAGCGCCGGGTACTCCTTGAGCATCTCGAAGGTGAAGGCGACGTCCTCGGCCGTGAGGTCCTCGCCGTCGCTCCACTCGACCCCGTCGCGGACGGTCATCTCGATCGTGTCCGCGTCGGGCAGCTCCCACTCGCTCGCGAGCCAGGGCGTCTGCTCGTTGTCGAGCGGGTTGATGAGAATGAGCGGCTCGTACATCCACCGCGACGCGGTGCGCGTGTTGGTGAGGTACGGGTTGAAGTTGCGGTCGAACAGCGGGTTGCCGCGGTCCGCGTTGATGAGCATCGTGTCGTCCGGGATCGTGGGATCCGGCTGGGACGTCACCTGGATGCTGCAACCGCTCGCGACGAGGGCGGCTGCGGCTCCGACCGCGAGTGCTGCGATGGCGCGTGCCCGTGGCCCGCGGCGGCGCCTCGACCGTTCGGGTCGGGCGGGTGGTGGAGTGAGTGACACGGTGTCGAATCCTCATGTCGTCGTCGTCACGAGGCAGTCCGGGGGCTGCGCTGCGCCGGACGGGGCTCCGTCCGTGGATGCCTCCACTGTATGCGCATACATCCGCTGCTCGCAACCCTCCCCGAAAGCGCTAGTCCCGATCGAGGGCGCCAGCTGTAGCTACCGCCCTCGGCACCGAAGTGGCGCCGTCGTACGCATCGTGTAGCGCGGGAACGCGAGCGGGGTTCGCCGGAGGGTCGATCGACGGCGCGTCGTTCGTATCGAGGGCGCCAGGTGTACGTGGCGCCCTCGATCGGGACTAGCACTCTCAGGGGGTGGTGCTCTCGCGGACCAGCACGCTGACCGGCAAGCGCAGGGTCACCGGCGGCTGCGCCGCATCCGTCAGCCGGCCGGACAGCACGTGCACGGCGGCGCGGCCCAGATCCTCCATCGGCTGCCGCACGGTCGTGAGTCGGGGCTCGGAGTGCCGGCCGGCGTCGATGCCGTCGAACCCCGCGACGAGAACGTCGCCCGGCACCCGGACGCCGTGCTCGCGGAACGCGTCGAGCACCCCGAGCGCCATCTGGTCGTTCGCGGCGATGATCGCGTCGGGGATGCGGCCGCCCGCCACGAGGGACGCGGCGATGTCGCGCGCCCGCTCGCGCGAGAACTGCGCGCTCACGACGCTGACGCCGGGTCGCTCGTCCTCGGGTGCGGCGGACAGGGCCGCCATGAACCCCTCGAAACGCTCAGCATCGTCCGGAGTGGAGTCGACGCCCCGGATGTACAGCACCCCGTCCACCTCGCGCGTTCCGAGGACGTGCTCGGTGAGCGCACGCATGCCGGCGCGATTGTCGACGCTCACGTGGTCGAACTCGTCGTCACGGCGCGGACCCGCGATGAGGACGACGGGGATCCGGTGCGCGATGTGCTCGAGCATCTCGTCCGGCACGCTGCCCGCGAGCACCGCGAGTCCGTCGACGCGCCCCGCGATGTCGGAGACGATCGACAGCGAGTCGGGCCCGCGCCCGACGCCGACGAGGAGCACGAAGCCGTTGCGCCAGGCCTCGATCTCCGCGCCGCGCAGTACCTCGTCGAAGTAGAGCAGGTCGGAGCCGACCGGCTCGTCGTCCCCCGCCGGGTCGTCGACGACCGGGACCGTCCCCGTGCGGTCGGGCACGAAGGCGGTCGTCTCGCGCATCGCGTCGAAGTCGGGGAAGAAGAGGCCGACCACGCCGGTGCGGCGCGCGGCGAGGCCGCGCGCGCTCGCGCTCGGGACGTAGCCGAGGGAACGGACCGACGCGAGTACGCGTTCGCGGGTCGCCTCCCGGACGTCCGCGGGCCGGCGCAGGACGCGCGAGACGGTCGCGATGGAGACGCCGGCGTGCTCGGCGACGTCGTACACCGTGGGCGCCTTCGAGCTCACCGCACGACCTCCCGTCGTCGCTCCCGTGCCATCCGCATCATCCTAGGTCCCGCCCCCAACCCCCACTCCCACCTGGGTGCTTGAAAACGTCGCGGGTGCTTGAAAATTCGCGCACTCGCGACGTTTTCAGGTACTCAGGGCGTACCAGATGAGGAGCATCGTGACGAGGAAGCCCGTCACGAAGTTGAGCCACAAGAAGCGCTTCCAGCCGCGGTTCGCGGACTCCGCCGTCTCGTCCGTGACGTTCCAGAACGGCGCGACGTTCGCGACGTACAGCAGCAC
>CAKTZW010000225.1 GCA_934636065.1 uncultured Labedella sp. | reverse complement strand
CGTCGGCCGCGTCGACGACCTCCATCGGGCACTCGGGGTGCACGATGACGCGCACGCCGGGGTGCTCCGCGCGCGCCTGGTCGATCTGCGCGACCGAGAAGCGCTTGTGCACCGAGCAGAAGCCGTGCCACAGGATGACCTGCGCGTCCCGCAGGGTGGCGGCGTCGCTGCCGCCGAGCGCGTGCCGCGGGTTCCACATCGGCATCCGGTCGAGCGGGACGCCCATGGCCTTCGCGGTGTTGCGGCCGAGGTGCTGGTCGGGGAAGAACAGCACGCGCTGGCCGCGCTCGAACGCCCACTCGAGCACGGTCCGCGCGTTCGACGACGTGCAGACGATGCCGCCGTGGCGGCCGCAGAAGCCCTTGAGCGCCGCGGACGAGTTCATGTACGTGACGGGGATGACGGGCACCCGGCCGGCTTCGTCCGGCTCCGTGCCGTAGAGCTCCTCGAGCTGCTCCCAGCACTCCTCGGCCTGGTCGATGTCGGCCATGTCCGCCATGGAGCAACCGGCGGCGAGGTTCGGGAGGATGACGGCCTGGTCGGGGGAGGAGAGCAGGTCGGCCGTCTCCGCCATGAAGTGGACGCCGCAGAACACGATGGCCTCGGCGTCGGCGCGGGCCTTCGCCGCGTTCGCGAGCTGGAACGAGTCGCCGACGTAGTCGGCGTACTGCACGACCTCGTCCCGCTGGTAGAAGTGACCGAGGATGACGAGTCGATCGCCGAGCGTCTCTTTGGCCGCGCGGATCCGGCGGTCGAGCTCCTCGGCGCTCGCCTCGCGGTAGAAGGAGGGGAGTGCCCCCTGTCGCGGCGACCCCGTCGGCAGGACGTCGCCGAGCGATGCCCCCGGTCCGTATGCAGGGGGCTGCGCGTCGAACGTCCACGGCGGCGCCACGAGCCCGGGGGCGCACGTCTCGCCGGCGGCGACGCCCGTGGTGATGTCGCGGATCGTGAGATCCACGGATGCGGTGAGGGTCATGACGTCTCCTTCGTCGGGGAAGAGGAGGGCTGCGTGTTCGTCGGAGAAGAGGAGGGCTGCGCGGCTGCGGGGGGCTGAGTCGTGTAGCGGTACAGGCGGGCGGGGCGGTGCGCGCCGGTCCGGCGGAGCTCCCCGGTGGCCTCGATCTGGCCGTGCGATTCGAGCTGCCGTCGGAAATTGGCCGGATCCAGCCGGCGCTGCAGGATCGCCTCGTGCACGCTCCGCAGCTCTGACAGCGTGAACGTCTCGCCGAGGAGTGCGTGGGCGATGTCGCTGTATTCCACCTTGGTCCGGAGCCGCCCGAGCGCATAGTCGACGATGGCGTTGTGGTCGAAGGCGAGCCGCGGCAGCCGGTCGGCGGGGAACCAGCGCACGTTCTGCCCGACGAGGGCCCGGTGCGCCTCGGCCGAGTCGACGAGGGCCCAGTACACGATCGACACGACGCGCCCGTCGGGCGACCGATCGGTCTCGCCGAAGGCGTACAACTGCTCGAGGTAGCGGGGGGCGAGCCCCGTCGTCTCGGCGAGTGACCGGCTCGCGGCGGCGGCGAGGCTCTCCGCGGCACCGAGAGGGCCGCCGGGCAGCGCCCAGGCGCCGTCGAACGGCTCGCGGATCCGGCGGACGAGGGGCAGCCAGATGGTCGGGTCGCCGGAGTCGGCGCCGATCCCGTCGTCCGACCGCAGCGCGAAGATCACCGTCGAGACCGCGAGTGCGATCCCCGTCGAGTGCTCTGCCGTGCCGCCCATCAGATGTTCTCCTTCGTGTCGCATTGACTCTAACAGTGCGCGCGGACTTAAGGTGCAGACGACTGTAAGAACGGCGTGTTTCCGATCCGCTTCGCACGGCGGTCGGCCGGTATGCTGGCGGGACAACCGAACATCGGGCCGCACACGCGATGCGGGAGAGCCGGTCCGCCGGCACCGAAGGAGCAAGCCTCCCCGCCAATCTCTCAGGTCTCGTACCGCATCGAACTGGCCACTCTGGAAAGTGGACGAGCGCCTCGACCGTCGGTCGAGCCCGTCCCGCCGACGGTGAAAGCCCCGCTCAGCGGGCGCGAAACTCTCAGGCCCGAGACAGAGGGGGAGTTCCCGACCCGGCGCGCCCGCGCCGTCGTCGTGGCGGAGTCGACGCTTCCGGTCGATCCTGCACGGCGAGCGACCTAGGAGAACTCGTGTCCGAACGACCCCGTTCCAGCCCGCTTCACGACCTGCATGCCGCCCTCGGCGCGACGTTCACCGACTTCGCCGGCTGGTCGATGCCGGTGAAGTACTCGAGCGATCTCGCCGAGCACCACGCCGTGCGCTCGAGTGCGGGGATCTTCGACATCTCGCACATGGGTGAGATCTCGGTCCGCGGCCGGAACGCGGCCGAGTTCCTCGACGCGACCCTCGCCGGCCGCCTCTCCGCACTCGAGCCCATGCAGGCGAAGTACACGCTCCTCCTCAACGAGCGCGGCGGCGTCGTCGACGACCTCATCGTCTACCGGAACGGCGACGACGAGTATCTCGTCGTCGCGAACGCGTCGAACCGCATCGCCGTCGCCGGCGCGCTCGCGACCGCTGCCCGCGACGCGGCGCTCGACGTCGCCGTCGACGACGTGAGCGACGGCATCGCGCTCATCGCTGTGCAGGGTCCGCGGGCCCAGGAGATCCTCGAGCGGACCACCGGATTCGCTGTCGTGCCCGGGCAGCCGTCGTTCGCCGACGTCCGCTACTACCGCGCCACGGCGGCGGTCTTCGGCGAGGGCACGGTCTTCGTCGGCCGCACCGGCTACACGGGCGAGGACGGGTTCGAGCTGTACGTCGGCGTCCAGGACGCCGCGGCGCTGTGGTCGGCGCTCACCGTCGCGGGGGCGCCCCTCGGTCTCGTGCCGGCCGGACTCGCGAGCCGCGACACGCTGCGGCTCGAGGCCGGGATGCCGCTCTACGGGCACGAGCTCGGCGAGGACGTGCTTCCCGTCCAGGCCGGGCTCGGGCGCGTCGTCGCGCTGTCGAAGGAGGCCGACTTCCCCGGTCGAGCGGCCGTGGAGGCCGGCCCGCCGGAGGGCGCGCGCGTCCTCGTCGGCCTGACGACCGAGGGCCGCCGCGCCGGTCGCGCGGGGTACCCCGTGCTCTCGGCCGACGGCGACGCCGTGGGCGAGATCACGAGCGGTGCCCTGTCGCCGACCCTCGGTCACCCGATCGCGCTCGCCTTCGTCGACCCCCAGTCCTCGACCCCGGGCACCGCGCTCGCGATCGACGTCCGCGGTACGCGCATCCCCGCGACCGTGACCACCCTGCCGTTCTACTCGAGAAAGAAGTGACCATGACCGACCTCACGACCCTGCGCTACACGCCCGAGCACGAGTGGATCGCCGTCGACGGCGACGTCGCCACCGTCGGCATCACCGACTTCGCCGCCGACAAGCTCGGCGACGTCGTGTTCGTCGAGCTGCCCGACGTGGGCGGCGACGTCACAGGCGGGACCGTCGTCGGAGAGATCGAGTCGACGAAGTCCGTCGGCGAGCTCTACGCCCCCGTGGATGGCGAGGTCGTCGAGACGAACCAGGCCGTCGTGGACGACCCGTCGCTCGTCAACTCCGACCCGTTCGGCGACGGCTGGCTCGTCAAGGTCCGCTTCAGCGCGCTCCCCGACGGACTCCTCGGTCGCGACGAGTACACCGCGCTGGTCGGCGAGTGATGGGGGAGCGCTTCTCCGATCGCCACATCGGCACCACGGCCTCGTCGCAGCGGACGATGCTCGACGCCGTCGGATACGGGAGCGTCGCCGAGCTCATGGACGCGGCCGTTCCCGGCTCGATCAGGATGCCGGAGCTCGGCGCCTCGGTGATCCCCGTCGCGGCGGACGAGCGCGGTGCTCTCGCCGAGCTGCGCGGCCTCGCCGCGCGCAACGCCGTCAACCGCTCCCTCATCGGCCTCGGCTACTCCGGCACGATCACCCCGGCGGTGATCACCCGCAACGTCCTCGAGAATCCGTCCTGGTACACCGCCTACACGCCCTACCAGCCGGAGATCTCACAGGGTCGCCTCGAGGCGCTCATCAACTTCCAGACGATGGTGACCGACCTCACGGGGCTCCACACGGCGAACGCGTCGATGCTCGACGAGGGGACCGCCGTCGTCGAGGGAATGCTCCTCGCGCGGCGCGCCTCGAAGTCGACCTCTCCCGTCTTCCTCATGGATGCCGACGCGCTTCCGCAGACGAAGGCGCTCCTGCGCGGTCGAGCCGAGCCGGTGGGCATCGACGTCGTGGAGATCGACCTCGCGTCAGCTGACGAGCTCCCGGACGCCTTCGGGGCGTTCGTCCAGTACCCGGGCGCCTCCGGGCGACTGTGGGACCCGAGCGACGTCGTCGAGCGCATCCAGGCGGGCGGAGGGCTCGCCGTCGTCGCGGCGGACCTGCTTGCGCTCGCGCTCGTCCGCTCGCCGGGAGAGTTCGGCGCGGACATCGCGGTCGGATCGAGCCAGCGCTTCGGCGTGCCGCTCGGCTTCGGCGGCCCCCACGCCGGGTACCTCGCGGTCCGCGCGGGACTCGAGCGCCAGATGCCGGGCCGGCTCGTGGGCGTGAGCCAGGACGCCTCGGGCCACCCCGCCTATCGGCTCACGCTGCAGACGCGTGAGCAGCACATCCGCCGGGAGAAGGCGACCTCGAACATCTGCACCGCCCAGGTGCTGCTCGCGGTCATGGCCTCAATGTACGCGGTCTACCAGGGGCCGGACGGGATCCGGCGCATCGCCTCCGTGGTGGCCGGTCGGGCCGCGTCGGAGGCGATGCGCCGGATCC
>CAKTZW010000224.1 GCA_934636065.1 uncultured Labedella sp. | reverse complement strand
CCTCCTTCCCGACCTGTTCCCGCATGTGCTCGAGTGGACGCGCGAGAAGGAGCACCCGCTGACCATCGTGCCGAACCTCAACGAGCTCGACTCCGTCGACCCGGACGACGACCGCATCGTCTCGCCCCTCGGCGACCCGTGGGAGGTCGTCCGGCGCATCGCGCGGAGCGAGTTCGTCGTCGCCTCCTCCCTGCACGCCGTCATCGTCGCGGAGGCGCTCGGCGTCCCCGTCCGCGCCTACGCCCCCGTCGTCGAGAGCCGGTTCAAGTACGACGATTACGCGACGGGGACGGGGCGGGACCAGCTCGACATGGCGTCGGACATCGAGGGCGCCGTCGCGATGGGACCTGCCGAGCCCGCGCGCATCGACGTGTCGGAGCTGCGGGCCGCCTTCCCCCTCGACCTGTGGGGCATCGGTCGCGCCGGGACGGGCACGGCACCGGACGAGGTGCGGGCCGCCGTGGATCCGGTCGGCCTGCCCACGGCGGTCGGTCGAGAGCAGGGTGAGGTGCCGATCATCGCCGACGTCACCGCCATCGAGGCGCAGCAGGCCTTGCGCGACGCGCACCGGAAGTCGTCGCCCGAGGTCGCGCGGCTCGTAGCGCTCGCCGGACGCCTCTACGCCGATCCGGCGCAGGCGGCACATCGGCCCGGGGCGGATCCGGTGGTCGCGATCATGCCGGAGAACGAGGCGAGGAGGACCCACCTCGTGCAGCGCGACGCTGCGCTGCGGACGCGGGGAACCGCGCTCGAGGTCACCGCGGCGCTCCGGACGGGCGACGGGGTGGAGGTGTCGGGCCTCCTCCTCGACGGAGGCGACACCCCGGCGTCGGTCCGGGTGACGTGCGGGGACTGGACCACCGACGCGGGGCTCGAGGCCCTGGTGCCGGACGGCACGATCGAGCGCTGGGTCGCGACGGTCCCCGTCGACCGGATCGCGGCGGCCCCGCTCACCGTCGCCCTCGTCCCGACGTCGCCCGGCGGCACCGTCCCGACGGCGAGCGTGCGCGTGCGGGCGAGCTCGCGCCGACCGCACCCCGAGCGCCTTCCCGTCCTCCTGGGCGACGACGGAGTCCGCATCGAACTGGAAGGTCGGATGCCCGCATGAGCCCGATGATGTCGCAGCCGCTCGTCTCGGTCGTGGTCCCGACCCACGATGTGGCGCCGTGGGTGGCCGAGTGCCTCGGATCGATCCTCGACCAGTCGTGGGACCGCCTCGAGGTCATCGTGGTCGACGACCACTCGACCGACGGGACGGCCGAGATCGTCGAGGAGATCGCCGCCCAGGACGCCCGCGTCCTGCTGGTCCGCGCGGAGGACACGGGCGGGGCGAACGCGCGGAACGTCGGGGTCGGCATCGCGGGCGGCGAGCTCCTCGTGTTCGCGGACGGCGACGACCTCGTGCCGCGCGACGCCTACCGCTCCCTCGCCGCGTCGCTCGCGGCGTCGGGCTCCGACGTCGCCGTCGGCACGTTCCTCAAGTTCTCCTCCTCGCGCACCTGGCGCCCGACGGGCAACTGGCCGGCGTACGCCGCGGCTCGACGTGGTGTCCGGCTCGGCGACCACTCCTCGCTCATCCGGGGCCGCGCCGTCTGGAACAAGATGTTCCGCACCGACTTCTGGCGCGCCCACGCGATCGAGTTCCCCGAGGTCCCGCGCTCCAACGACATCGTTCCCATGGTCACGGCGCTCACCGAGGCGAAGCGGATCGACGTCGTCGAGGGCGACGTGTACCTCTATCGGGAACGTCCGGGACTCACCTCGATGACCGCGAAGGCCGGCCGCTACGTCGGCCTCGCGAGCTACCTCTCGCAGGAGGTGATCTGCCTCGACGCCATCGAGGCGACGGGAGAGGAATCGTTGTGGCGGGAGTTCGGGTCGCTGTTCCTCGACGCCGACGGCTGGGTCCACCTGCAGCGAGTGCTCGCCGCCGAGCCCACGGCCGACCCGGACCTCGCCGACGCCGTGTCGGTCCCGCTCGCCTCGATCATCCGGCGGCTGCCGGCGACGCAGTACAACCGGATGCCGCTCCAGCGCCAGCTGATCTTCGCACTCGCCGCCGTCGGACGCCTCGAGGAGGCGGCGGCGGTCCTCGCGAGCGGCAACGTCTACGCCGGCGGGCCGGCCGTGCTCGACGCCCACGCTCTCTCCGACCTCGGCCGCTCGCTCGACGGCATCCTGGGGGAGGAGCACACCGTGTGGTCCGCGATCTACGAGATCGCCGTGCTCTCCGCCCTGCGGAGCTCGACGGACCCCGACGCCGACGAGGTCGTGGCGCTCGCCGAGCCTCTCGTCGCGCTGCGCGCGTGGGCCGGCACGAACCAGCTCATCCCAGGCGTCTTCGGTGGCCTCGACGTCGCCGTTGACGCCTTCGAGCGACACGACGTCCTGGCCGTCCGCCGACTCGCCCGGCTCGAGGGCGACGGGATCACGGTCGCGCGTGCGCAGCGCCTCCCGTCCGGCCGCCTCCAGGTGTCGGGTCCGCTCCACCCGGATCTCGCGGGAGCGCGACTCGCGATCGGCGGGCGCCACCGCGCCACCCGCCGGCTCGCGGTGTTCGCGGACGTCCGCCTGACCGCATCGCCGAACGGGGAGCAGTCGTGGTCCGCCGTCCTGCCGCGCGCGCTCCCCGCCGCCGGGGAGTGGGACCTCGTCGTCGTGCTCACCGAACGCGACGGGCGCACCTGCACCGCTCCGCTCGACTGGAGCGCCGAGCCGTCGCTCGCGCCCATGCTCCGGACCGACCGGGTGGGCTCCGTGAGCGCGCCGGCCCCGGGCACGCGCGTGAGCGTCATCGGCTACGACGAGCTCCATCGTCGCGTCGCGCGGGTCGTGATCCGTCGGCTGGGACCCACGGCCCAGTCCCGGGTCCACGCCGTCATCATGCGCGTGAAGGGCGCGCGCGTCCGCTGACCGGAGCCCTCGCGGGAGGGCCGCCGGTCAGCGCTCGAGCGACCGGATCAGGTCGAGGAAGTCGTTCGACATGTCGAACGGGGTGTGCCGGGCCGCGAAGGCGTGGGCGGCGGCGCGATCGCCGCGCCCGTCGGCCGGGGTATCGAGGATGGCGCGCGCGAGCGACCCCGGGGCGTCCGAGCGGCTGTAGAAGCGCACCCATTGCTCCGCGCCGTATTCGCGCTGGAGGTGCGCCTCGTCCGGCAGGATGCAGGGCAGGCCGAAGGTCGCGGACAGGTGCAGGCTCCCCGAGTTGAGGATCCGCTCGTACGGGAAGACCGCGACATCGGCGGCCGCGAACCACGACGACGCCTCCTGATCGGCGATGAAGCTGTGCTGGCGCACGATCTCGATCCCGCTCGGCAGGGCGCGCTCGATCGTCGCGAGGTCGTCCGGCTGCGTCTTGCCGGCGAGGAGCAGCGAGATCGGTCGTTCGGCGGTCTCCACCGCCGTCGACACCGCCGAGAGCAGGGTCAGCAGTCCCTTGTACGGACGCATCTGACCGAAGAAGAGCACGCCGAGCGTGTCCGGCGACACGCCGCGCTCCGCCCGGGCCTCCTCGCGAGAGGGCTCGGCGCCGTAGACGCCCTGATACGAGGAGTGCGCGATCCGCGTGACCCGGTCGCGCGGCAGCGAGTAGAACTCGGACACCACGTCGACGGTGTCGGCCGCCATGATGTGGATCGCGTCGGCCGCGTCCGCGAGGAAGTGGTGCAGTTCGATCTCGTGCTCGAGGTAGCGGGCGTCGTGGGGCAGGACGTTGTGCACGGTCCACACGAGCTGCATGCCGCGCTGCTTCGCCGATTCGACGCCGCGCTTGAAGTCCCTCAGCCGCGCGATCGCCTGCGCCTCGTCCGGCGCCGCCTGGCAGATGACCGACGTCCAGTTGACGTGGAGGACGGTCGCCTCGTCGGCCATGGCGAGTTCGCCGTGCAGGTGCTCCGGTGTGCGCACCTCGATGATCGTGTGCCCGTCGGCCCGGGTCGCGAGGTACAGCAGATTGATGTAGGGGTTGTCGCTCCAGGCGGGGAAGACGATGATCCGACGTTGCAACGCTCTCCCTAGGTCGTTCGTCCGGCGCTGGCCGCGCCCCTCCAATGCTAGTCGGCGCCGCGGGGCCGCTCCCGCCGCTGCGATAGGCTGACGCGGTGATCGGACGAGCCGCGACCCCGGGGGACGCCGTCCGGGTCTCGGTGGCGATCTGCACGTACAACGGGCTGCCGTTCGTCCACGAGCAGATCGACAGCATCCTCGCCCAGACCGTCCCCGTGCACGAGGTCGTCCTCGGCGACGACGGGTCCGTGGACGGCACGGTCGACGCCGTTCGGGCGGCCGTCGGCGGGTCGGGCGTCGACTTCCGCGTCCTCCCGGGAGAGCACGTCGGTGTCGTCCGGAACTTCGAGCGCGCGATCGCCGCGACGACGGGCGATGTCGTCCTGCTGAGCGACCAGGACGACGTGTGGCACGCCGACCGCGTCGAGAAGACGCTCGCCGCGTTCGCGCGTCGGCCGGACGTCGACTTCCTCTTCGCCGACGCCCGCGTCGTCGACGCGGCGGGGGAGCCGCTCGGATACGACCTCTGGGAGGCGCTCGGGATGACGGCGGACGAGCGGCGCGGCCTCGACTCCGGTCGCGCCTTCGACGTCCTGCTGCGCCGCAACCTCGCGACGGGCGCCGCCTCGGCGCTGCGACGGGCGGCGTTCGACGCCGCCGCACCGTTCCCCTCCGAGTGGGTCCACGACGAGTGGCTCGCGATCGTGGCGGCGGCGCGCGGCCGCTGTGCCCGCCTCGAGTCGACGGTGATCGACTACCGGC
>CAKTZW010000223.1 GCA_934636065.1 uncultured Labedella sp. | reverse complement strand
GGCCGACAACACGGTCGTCGTCTGCTCGATCGAGAACGTCGACCCCGTCGGCGTGCACACCGGCGACTCGATCACCGTGGCTCCGGCGCTCACCCTCACCGACCGCGAATACCAGCGGCTGCGCGACATCAGCATCGACATCATCCGCGCCGTCGGCGTCGACACCGGCGGGTGCAACATCCAGTTCGCCGTCGACCCGTCGAACGGCCGCGTCATCGTCATCGAGATGAACCCGCGCGTCTCGCGCTCGAGCGCGCTCGCCTCGAAGGCGACGGGCTTCCCGATCGCGAAGATCGCCGCCAAGCTCGCGATCGGCTACAGGCTCGACGAGATCCCGAACGACATCACGAAGGTGACGCCCGCGAGCTTCGAGCCGACCCTCGACTACGTGGTCGTGAAGGTGCCGCGGTTCGCGTTCGAGAAGTTCCCCGCCGCCGATCCGACCCTCACGACGACGATGAAGAGCGTCGGCGAGGCGATGGCGATCGGCCGCAACTACGCGACCGCCCTACAGAAGGCGCTGCGCTCCCTCGAGAAGAAGGGCTCGAGCTTCCACTGGGGCGATGAGTCGCGGTCCGCCGCGGAGCTGCTTCAGCTCGCGACGACGCCGACGGACGGGCGCATCGTGCTCGTGCAGCAGGCCCTCCGCCTCGGGGCGAGCGTCGAGGACGCCTTCGCCGCGACGAAGATCGACCCCTGGTTCCTCGACCAGATCGTGCTCATCAACGAGGTCGCCGACTACCTGCGCGACGCACCGGTCCTCGACCGGCACGTCCTCACCGTCGCGAAGGACCACGGCTTCTCGGACGCCCAGATCGGTCAGCTGCGCGGGTTCGGGGAGAAGGAGGTGCGCGAGGTCCGCCACATCCTGGGCGTGCGCCCCGTCTACAAGACCGTCGACACCTGCGCCGGCGAGTTCCCGGCGCTCACGCCGTACCACTACTCGAGCTACGACCAGGAGACGGAGGTCGCGCCGAGCGATCGACGCAAGGTCGTGATCCTCGGCTCCGGCCCCAACCGCATCGGACAGGGCGTCGAGTTCGACTACTCGTGCGTGCACGCGTCGTTCGCGCTCTCGGAGGCCGGCTTCGAGACCATCATGATCAACTGCAACCCCGAGACCGTCTCGACGGACTATGACACGAGCGACCGGCTCTACTTCGAGCCGCTCACGCTCGAGGACGTCCTCGAGGTGATCCACGCGGAGAGCCTCTCCGGCGAGCTCGTGGGCGTCGTCGTCCAGCTCGGCGGACAGACGGCGCTCGGGCTCGCGAACGGCCTCAAGGAGGCCGGCGTGCCGATCCTCGGCACCCAGCCCGAGGCGATCGACCTCGCCGAGGAGCGCGGCGCGTTCTCCGAGATCCTCGAGGCGGCCGGTCTGCTGGCGCCGAAGAACGGCACAGCCGTCGACGTCGAGGGTGCCGTGTCGATCGCCGAGTCGATCGGCTATCCCGTGCTCGTGCGCCCGAGCTTCGTGCTCGGAGGACGCGGCATGGAGATCGTCTACGACAGCGCATCCCTCGCGGGCTACTTCGACCGCATCGCCGACCAGGGGATCGTCGACCACGCGCACCCGCTGCTCGTGGACCGCTTCCTCGACGATGCGATCGAGATCGACGTCGACGCCCTCTACGACGGCGAGGAGCTGTACATCGGGGGAGTCATGGAGCACATCGAGGAGGCCGGGATCCACTCGGGCGACTCGAGCTGCACGCTGCCGCCCGTCACCCTCGGCAAGGCCCAGATCGACCGTGTCCGCGACGCGACGCTCGAGATCGCGCGCGGCGTCGGCGTGCGGGGCCTCCTCAACGTCCAGTTCGCGATCGCTCAGGGGATCCTCTACGTGCTCGAGGCGAACCCGCGGGCATCGCGGACGGTGCCCTTCGTCTCGAAGGCTCTCGGCATCCCGCTCGCGAAGGCGGCGTCGCTGCTCATGACCGGCACGACCGTGCGCGAGCTCGTGTCGTCCGGCCTGCTCCCGGAGGTCGACGGCTCGCGTGTCCCGATGGACTCGCCCGTCTCCGTCAAGGAGGCCGTGCTGCCCTTCAAGCGTTTCCGGACGAGGAACGGCGACATCGTCGACTCCGTGCTCGGCCCGGAGATGCGCTCGACGGGCGAGGTCATGGGCATCGATCGCGACTTCCCGACGGCGTTCGCGAAGAGCCAGGACGCGGCCTACGGCGGACTCCCGCTCGAGGGCACGGTCTTCGTCTCCGTCTCGGATCGCGACAAGCGGTCGATCGTCCTCCCCGTCCTGCGGCTCCAGGAGCTCGGGTTCACGATCCTCGCCACCGACGGAACGGCCGAGGTGCTGAGCCGCAACGGCATCCGGACCCGGCAGGTGCGCAAGTTCAGCGAGGGCGACGAGGCGATCGTGGGGGAGCCCTCGATCGTCGACCTCATCAACCGCAACGAGGTCGACATCGTGATCAACACACCCTCGGGCCGCTCGGCGCGCGCCGACGGGTACGAGATCCGTGCCGCGGCGGTCGCGGCGGACAAGCCGTTGTTCACGACGATCGCCCAGCTCACCGCCGCCGTCGCGTCCTTCGGAGCGATCCGCGCCGGCTTCGACGTCACGAGCCTCCAGGAGTACCAGCGCGAGCGGGAGGCACGGGTGTGAGTCTCGGTGATCGCCTGACGGAGGCCTTCGCCTCGGTCGGGAGGCTCTGCGTCGGCATCGACCCGCACGAGGCGTTGCTCGCGTCGTGGGGGCTGCCGGTCTCGGCCGCCGGGGCACGCGAGTTCGGTCTGCGCGTCGTGGAAGCGACCGCGGGCTCCGCCGGCATCGTGAAGCCCCAGGTCGCGTTCTTCGAACGATTCGGCTCGGCGGGCTTCGCGGCGCTCGAAGAGGTCCTCGCGGCGTCCCGATCGGCCGGGCTCATCGTGATCGGCGACGTCAAACGCGGCGAGATCGGTTCGAGCATGGCCGGCTACGCCGGTGCGTGGCTCGAGGTCGGCGGTCCCCTCGAGGTCGACGCCCTCACGCTCAACCCCTACCTCGGCGTCGGCGACCTCTCGGACACCTTCGCGGCGGCCGCCCGCGTCGGCAAGGGCGCCTTCGTGCTCGCGGCGACATCGAATCCGGCGGGCTCGGTCCTCCAGGGGGCGCGGCTCGCCGACGGCCGGACCGTCGCGCGACGCGTCCTCGACGACGTCGCGGAGTGGAATGCGGCCGCCGGGGACGCCTTCGGGCCCGTCGGCGTCGTGATCGGGGCCACGGTCGATCTGTCGGCGGCGGGGCTCGGCGACGTCCCGCGACCTCTTCCCGTGCTCGCCCCGGGCTTCGGCCATCAGGGCGCGGCCACAGGCGACGCCCGTGAGATTTACGGGAACCTCGCGGAGGGCGTTATCGTAAGCGAATCACGAAGCCTGCTGTCGAGCGGTCCCGACGGGATCGCGCACGCGATCTCCGAGCGGGCGGCAGAGGTGAGAGGAACGCTGTGACGCAGGACTCGGGACGTCGACCGCCGGAAGTCGACCGCACCGCCGCTTCCCGTGCCGCCGTGGCCGCGCGTCGCGCGCGAGCGACGGTCAAGGCCGCCGTCGCCGGGGGGACCCGGTCGTCGGTCGACGTGCTCGACGCCGCGACATCCGATCCGCTCGGGGTCGAGGGCCGCTTGCGTGTGACCGACCTGCTGCTGAGTGTTCCGGCGATCGGGCAGACGAAGCTTCCCCGCATCATGAACGAGCTCGGCATCTCGCCGTCGAAGCGGCTCGGCGGGCTCGGCGTCCACCAGCGCCGCAAGCTCAAGGGCTTCCTCGCCGACCGCGAGTCCGTCAACCGCGCCCGCCGACGCAGCCGCCTCGTCGTGCTCGCCGGCCCGACGGCCGTCGGCAAGGGCACGGTGGCGTCCTACATCCGCGACAACTACCCCGACGTGCTCCTCAGCGTGTCCGCGACGACGCGGAAGCCGCGACCCGGCGAGGTCGAGGGGGTCAACTACTACTTCGTCACCGACGAGGAGTTCGACCGGATGATCGCGGAGGACGAGCTCCTCGAGTATGCGACCGTCCACAACTCGCACCGGTACGGGACACCGCGACGGCCGATCGACGACGCGCTCGCGCGCGGCGACAGCGTGCTCCTCGAGATCGACATCCAGGGAGCCCGGCAGGTCCGGCGTCACATGCCCGAGGCGACTCTCGTCTTCCTCGTGCCGCCGTCCTGGGACGAACTCGTGCGTCGGCTCATCGGTCGGGGCACCGAGGACGAGACGGAACGGACCCGGAGACTGGAGACGGCTCACATCGAACTCGCGGCGCAGGACGAGTTCGATCACCGCGTCGTGAACTCCGACGTGAGCACCGCCGCCGCCGAGGTCGTAGACTTGTTGGTGACCCGCGGATCCGCGACCACGCGTTGAACGCTCGCGACCGGGGTTCCCCTCCGGGAGCCCGCCCCGACATCCGCCCACGAACGACCGCACCAGGAGTGTGAACAGAACCATGGCCGATCGCCAAAAAGGAATCATCGATCCCCCCATCGACGAGCTGCTGTCGAAGGTGGACTCGAAGTACGCCCTCGTGATCTTCGCGTCGAAGCGCGCGCGTCAGATCAACGACTACTACGCCGACCTCCACGAGGGCAGCCTCTTCGACAACGTCGGCCCGCTCGTCGACTCGAACGTCGACGACAAGCCGCTCTCGGTCGCCATGCGCGAGATCAACGAGGACAAGCTCACCGTCCGCCAGCTCGCGGAATAGCATCACCCGGACGGCCGGGTCTCCTCGAGAGCCGGCCGTTCTCCCGTTTCCACGCCGCGGAAC
>CAKTZW010000222.1 GCA_934636065.1 uncultured Labedella sp. | reverse complement strand
CACAATGGCAAAGCAGTCCATCCTGGGGCGCATCGCGCAGCTCGCGAAGGCGAACATCAACAACATGCTCGACCAGGCCGAGGACCCGAAGCTCATGCTCGACCAGATGGTCCGGGACTACACGAGCAGCATCGCCGAGGCGGAGAGCGCCGTCGCCCAGACCATCGGCAACCTGCGCCTGCTCGAGGACGACCACCGCGAGGACATCCAGGCCGCGGGCGACTGGGGCCGCAAGGCGCTGGCCGCGAGCACCAAGGCCGACGAGCTGCGCGCGGCGGGCAACACCGCCGACGCGGACAAGTTCGACAGCCTCGCCCGCGTCGCCCTGGGCAAGCAGCTCCAGTACGAGAACGAGGCGAAGGACGCCGAGCCGACCATCGCGTCGCAGACGCAGGTCGTCGACCAGCTCAAGCAGGGCCTGAACGCGATGCGCGAGAAGCTGAGCCAGCTCAGCTCGAAGCGCGACGAGCTCATCGCCCGCTCGAAGACCGTCGAGGCGCAGACCCAGGTGCACGAGGCGATGAAGAGCATCGACATCATGGACCCGACGAGCGAGGTCTCCCGCTTCGAGGACAAGATCCGTCGCGAGGAGGCGAAGGCCGCCGGCCAGGCCGAGCTCGCCGCGTCGAGCCTCGACGCGCAGTTCGAGTCGCTCGAGGACCTCGGCGAGCTGACCGAGGTGGAGGCGCGACTCGCCGCCCTCAAGAGCGGCGGTTCCGCCACTCCCCTCCCCGCCGTCGAAGCGACGCCCGGCACCGCCTACACGCCGGGTCAGTGACCGCGGGATCGCTGTCATCCCGGCGCGGAGCGGGCACGACCCGCTTCGCGCCGGGAGGAACGCGGGCGGAGGACTGACGTGGCCCGGTTCGTCGTCGTCCCGCAGTGGCAGGGCTCCGGCTCCGACCGGGCCATGCGGCTCGCCTCGGGGGCTCTGCGGATCGCCGCGGAGCTCCCGCGAGCGGCGACGGAGGTCGTCGAGGTCCCGGTCGTGACGGTCGGCGGCGACTGCGGCGTCGAGCTCGCGGCCGTCGAGCACGCCGCGGCCCACCACCCCGGCATGGCCGTTCTCTGGTTCGACGCGCACGCCGACCTCAACGTTCCCGAGGAGTCGCCGTCGGGCGCGTTCCACGGCATGGTCCTGCGCTCCCTCCTCGGAGGCGGCCCGGAGGCGTTCGCGTCCCGGTCCGTCGTTCCGGCGAGCCGCACCGTCCTCGCGGGCGTGCGTTCGATGGATCCGGGCGAGGAGGAGTTCGCGCTCTCCTCCGGTGTGCACGTGCTCGGGGGCGACGACGCGTCGACCGACGCGGTGCTCTCGGCGCTCCGCGGCTCGGGCGCCACGAGCGTGTACGTGCACGTCGACCTCGACGTGCTCGACCCGTCCTCCGTCACGGCCGTCAACCACCCCGAGCCCTTCGGGCTCTCGGTCACCGGCCTCCTCGACACGGTGCGCGCGGTCCGCTCGGAGTTCGAGCTGGCGGGCGCCGGTATCACCGAGTTCGCGCCCGACGACTCCCCGGCCGCCGACACCGTCGCGATCGGGGACGACCTCACGACCATCCTGCGCCTCGTCGGGGCGCTGCGGCCGTGAGCGATGCGCCGTCCGCCGGCGGCCGCGCCGAGCCGGGTGCGGCCGTCGGCCCGACCGAGCAGAATGAGGGCATGACGGAGCCGCTCATCCTCACCGAACGCCGGGGACACGTCCTCCTCATCGGTCTCAATCGGCCCGAGAAGCGCAACGCCGCGACCTTCGCGATGCTGCAGCAGCTCGCGGCCGCGTACGGCGAGCTCGACGACGACCCCGCCCTGCGCGTCGGCGTGGTGTGGGCGGTCGGCGATCACTTCACGGCGGGGCTCGACCTCGCCGACATCGGCCCGCGCCTCCGCTCCGACGGTCTCGACTTCGTGCCCGACGGCGGCATCCACCCCTGGCAGGTGGAGGGGCGGAGCCTCCGCAAGCCCGTCGTGCTCGCGGCTCAGGGCACGTGCTTCACCCTCGGGATCGAGCTCGCGCTCGCGAGCGACATCGTCGTCGCCGCGACGGACACGCGCTTCGCGCAGCTCGAGGTCGCGCGCGGCATCCTGCCGTTCGGCGGCGCGACCACCCGCTTCCCCCGGACCGCGGGATGGGGGAACGCGATGCGGTGGATGCTCACGGGTGACGCGTTCGACGCGCGCGAGGCCCACCGCATCGGCCTCGTCCAGGAGCTGACCGAACCGGGCGCCCAGCTCGATCGCGCCGTGGAGCTGGCGGAGCGCATCGCCGCGCAGGCCCCCCTCGCCGTGCAGTCGACGCTCGCGAACGCGCGGACGGCCGTGCGCGAGGGCGACGCCGTCGCGGAGGCCGAGCTCGGCCCGGCCCTCGCCGCGCTCGCGGCGAGCGAGGACGCCGCCATCGGCATGCGGGCGTTCGCGACCCGCTCGACCCCCGAGTTCCTCGGACGCTGACGGAGGTCACGAGCGCCGCCATCCGCCCCACCACCGGCACCGAACCACCGCAGCACAGAACCGCAGCACAGGACGACCGCAGCACAGAACTATCGCCGGACGATCGGAACCACGACAGCCCGCACGAACCGAAGGAGCCCCCATGACCGAGAATCAGACCGACACGTCGACCGACACCTGGGACGTCATCGTCATCGGGGCGGGCGCCGTCGGCGAGAACGTCGCCGACTACGCCACGAAGGGCGGGCTCCGCACCGTCATCGTGGAGGCCGAGCTCGTCGGCGGGGAGTGCTCGTACTGGGCGTGCATGCCGTCGAAGGCGCTGTTGCGCCCGTCGTCCGTCCTCACCGCGGCGCGTCGCGTCGCCGGGGCGAGCGCCGCCGTCACCGGCGAGCTCGACGTCGCCGCGGTCCTCGAACGACGCACGGGCTTCACGAGCGCATGGGACGACTCGAGCCAGGTCGAGTGGCTCGACGGCGCGGGCATCGACCTCGTTCGCGGCCGAGCCGAGATCGTCGGCGACCGCGCCGTCGACGTCACCCAGCCCGACGGCACCGTCCGGCGCCTGCGGGCCACGCACGCCGTCGCGCTGTGCACCGGTTCGACGCCCACGTTCCCGCCCATCGAGGGTCTCGCGGATGCGAAGCCGTGGACGAGCCGCGAGGCGACGTCGATGACCGAGGTCCCCGACTCGATCGCGATCGTCGGCGGCGGGGTCGTCGCGGCCGAGCTCGCGACCATCTACCGCTCCCTCGGCGCCGAAGTCACGGTCATCGTGCGCAGCGGGCTGCTCTCGACGCTCGAGGACATCGCATCCGACGCCGTCCGCGCGAGCCTCGAGGACTCCGGCGTCCGGATCGTCACCGGCTCCCCCACCTCGGTCCGCCGCGAGGACGACGGCGGCGTCCGCATCGAGCTCGGCGAGGACGCCCCGGTCATCGAGGCGCGGGAGATCGTCGTCGCCACGGGGCGGCACCCGAACACGTCGGGCGTCGGCCTCGAGGCCGTCGGTGTCTCCCCGACGGACCTCCGCGTCGACGACTCGATGCGCGTCTCCGGGGTCCACGGGGACTGGCTGTATGCCGTCGGCGACGTGAACGGACGTGCCCTCCTCACCCACCAGGGCAAGTACCAGGCCCGTGCCGCCGGGCTCGCGATCGCGGCGCGCGCGGCCGGAACCCTGTCGTCCGCACCGTCCGCCCGCCCCGAGCCCTGGAGCGACGTCGCGGCGACGGCCGACCACGAGCACGTCCCATCCGTCGTCTTCACGGAACCGGAGGTCGCCACCGTCGGCCTCACCTCGACGGCGGCGCGCGAGGCGGGCTATCCCGTCCGTGTCGTCGACTACGACCTCGGCGCCGTCGCCGGGTCCGCCGTGCACTCCGACGGGTACACGGGGACGGTGCGCGCGGTCATCGACACCGAACGTCGCATCATCCTCGGGATGACGTTCGTGGGCCAGGACGTCTCGGAGATGCTGCACGCCGCGACCATCGCCGTGGTGGGCGAGGTGCGCCTCGAGCGGCTGTGGCACGCCGTCCCCGCCTACCCGACCATGAACGAGGTGTGGCTGCGCCTCCTCGAGACCGAGCGGTACGCGTAGTGCCGTCGATCCTCCTCGACTCCCCGGTGAGTCGGGCCGGCTACCTGTTCGCGACGGCGGTCGGCCTGGTGTGGGGATTCACGTGGTCGACGGGACCCGTCCGGCGTCGCAACGGGCTGTGGGTGTTCACCGGCATGCCGCAGCGCACCTTCGGTCGCGGCGGATCGTGCGTCGGCGGCTGCTACCTGACGGCGTCGAACGACTCCGACGACGTGCTCGAGCACGAGGCCGTGCACAAGCGGCAGTGGCAGCGCTACGGGATGCTCTTCCCGTTCCTCTACCTCGTCGCCGGTCGCGACCCTCTCCGCAATCGCTTCGAGATCGAGGCGGGCCTCGAGAAGGGCGGTTACGTGCGTCGACCACGACGCCGCACCGGTGGCGCGGGCACGGGAACGAGGCGCAACGGGCCCGCCTCCTAGTGGATTAAGTGCAAAACCCGACGGAGGACGCGCGCGGTACCCCCACTTCCGGGTACCCTGAGGGAGACGGCTCCGCGTGAGGGATTCCCCCCAGCCCGCAGGTTGAGAGCGGGACGTGAGCCGACGGCGGGAGAGCCGGCCATGCAGTACATCGACGTCACCCTGCGCCGAAGTGCCAGTGGCGCCTTTGATGTACCCGAAAACGGGCGCTTCCCGCTGCTCCGACGGCTCTCGCTGCTCCTCTCCGTCGTCCTCGTGATGGAACTCCTCGGGGGCGTCCTCTCGGATCCCGCTCGCACCTTCGCGC
>CAKTZW010000221.1 GCA_934636065.1 uncultured Labedella sp. | reverse complement strand
TCGTAGACGCGGTCGATGAATGCGACGAGACGCAGGGCCTCGGTCTGCGACTCGAGCACGTGGACGTCCGACAGGGCGATGCGGTCGATGCCTTCGATGAGTCCGATGTACCGCGAGGGGTGCACCGTCGCGAGGTGCGCGACGAGTCCGTCGAAGCCGTCGTCGCTCACCGTCTCCCCGGCCTCGGTCGCCGTCCGGATCCGCTCGGCGTAGGCGTCGCCGTCCGTGACCGTCGCGTGGCCCTCGAGCGAACGACGGCGATAGTCGGTGCCGTCGATGCGCAGCGTGTCGAAGTTGCCGGAGAGCGCGTGGATCTCGCGCAGGAAGTCCGCGGCGGCGAAGCGACCCTCGCCGAGCGCGTTCGGCGGGGTGTTCGACGTGGCAGCGAGCCGCGTCCCCGTCGCGACGAGCTCGGTGAGCAATCGCGTCATCATCATGGTGTCGCCCGGGTCGTCGAGCTCGAACTCGTCGATGCACAGGAGGGTCGAGCCCGTCAGCAGCTCGACGGTCTTGGCGTAGCCGAGGGCTCCGACGAGCGCCGTGTACTCGATGAACGTGCCGAAGTACTTCCGCGGCCCGGGCGCCGCGTGCCAGAGCGCGGCGAGCAGGTGCGTCTTGCCGACGCCGAATCCGCCATCGAGGTAGAGACCCGGGCGGGTCTCCGGGCCCTTCTTCCGCCGCGCGAAGAGCCCGCCCGATCGTGCGGGTGCCGACCAGGAACCGGCGAACGCTTTGAGCCGTTCGACCGCCTCCTGCTGCGACGGGTACTCCGGGTCCGGCCGGTAGCTGTCGAAGGACGCGTCGGCGAACTGGCGCGGCGGGGCCAGCCCCTCCGCGAGCTGCGTCCCGCTGAACTGCGGCGAGCGCGACGCGAGACTCACGGTGGGATTCGAGGAGGATGGCATGGTCGTCGCTGGCTACCTTCGCGTGCGGGCGGACGTGTGTCGAAGTCTTACGGCCACGGTGACACGCACGACGGCGCTTCCGTAGATTCGCTCGTGGCCCGTCCCAGCCTATCCGCCGCGTGCGGCGGGTAACGTCGAGGAGACACCACCCAACGATCGTGAGGAGATCCGCGATGCCCGTGGAGATCGATGACTCGAGCGACAAGTTCGCCGGCTACGCCCACCCCGAGCGCCTCGTCACGACGGCGTGGCTCGAGGAGAACCTCGGTTCCGACGGGCTCGTCGTCGTCGAGTCCGACGAGGACGTCCTCCTCTACGAGGTCGGCCACATCCCCGGCGCGGTGAAGGTCGACTGGCACACCGAACTCAATGACCCGGTGCAGCGCGACTACATCGACGGCGCCGGCTTCGCCCGGCTGCTGAGCGCGAAGGGGATCTCCCGCGACGACACCGTCGTCATCTACGGCGACAAGAACAACTGGTGGGCCGCCTATGCGCTCTGGGTCTTCACCCTCTTCGGGCACGAGGACGTCCGTCTGCTCGACGGCGGCCGCGACCGGTGGATCGCCGAGGGACGTGCCGTCTCGACGGAGAAGACGGAACGGCCTCGGACGACGTACCCCGTCGTCGAGCGCGACGACACGGCCATCCGCGCCTTCAAGGACGACGTCCTCACCCACCTCGGCAACCCGCTCATCGACGTCCGCTCCCCCGAGGAGTACTCGGGCGAGCGGACCACGGCGCCGGCGTACCCGGAGGAGGGCGCGTTGCGTGCCGGGCACATCCCGAGCGCGCACAACGTCCCGTGGGGGCGCGCGGTCGGCGAGGACGGCACGTTCAAGCCCGTCGTCGAACTGGACGAGATCTACCGAGAGGGGGCGGGTCTCTCGGACGGTGACGACATCGTCGCCTACTGCCGCATCGGCGAGCGGTCGAGTCACACGTGGTTCGTGCTGACCCACCTGCTCGGGTTCGAGAACGTCCGCAACTACGACGGCTCGTGGACCGAATGGGGAAGCGCCGTCCGCGTTCCGATCGTGACGGGAGAGAAGCCCGGCGCCGTCCCGTCGGCCTGACGCACCTCCGACGTTTCCGGGAGGGATAATCGATCGGGTGAGCGACCAGATCCTTCCCCCCGTCCTCGCCGAGATCAGCGAGGAGTTCCTCGCCGTCGGCGAGCCGGACCGGCTGCAACTCCTGCTCGAGTTCTCCCGCGAGTTGCCGGCCCTTCCCGCCCGGCTCGCGGAGCACCCCGAACTCCTCGAGCGCGTCGCCGAGTGCCAGTCGCCGGTGTTCATCGTCGCGGAGGTCGAGGACGGCGCGGTCCACCTGCATGCGACAGCGCCGGAGGAGGCGCCGACGACGCGCGGCTTCGCGAGCATCCTCGTGCAGGGGCTCGAGGGGCTCTCGCCCCAGGCGGTCCTCGACACTCCGAACGACGTCGCGAACCGCCTGGGGCTCGGTCGCGCGATCTCGCCGCTCAGACTCAGCGGCATGTCCGGGATGCTCGCGCGCATCAAGCGGCAGGTGGCCGCGCGGACGAGCTGAGCCGCCCGTCGGTCAGAGCCGCTCGAGCCAGTCCGCGATCGAGGTGTTCCACGCGGACTCGTCGAAGTTCCAGATCCGCGCGTGACGGGCGCGCCGGAACGACACGAGCGAGACGAGATCCGGTCGCGCCTCGGCGAGAGCCTTCGACCCGTCCGACGGCACGAACCCGTCGTCGTCCGAGTGCAGGATGAGGACCCGGTGCGTGAGCGCGTCGGCCGACGCGACGACGTCGAGCGCGTCGAGATCGACGGGTTCGGCGAGGCCGGTGAGGCGGCGGCCCCAGTCGTGCGCGATCGCCTGCAGAGCGGCGTCGCGGAGGACACCGGGGACGCGTGAGGCCGTCGCCTGGAAGGCCAGCACGCGGTGCCAGTCCACGACGGGCGAATCGAGCACGACACCGGCGACGACGTCGCGCCGGTCGGAGCGCAGGACGGTCTGGAGGGCGATCGCGCCGCCCATCGACCAGCCCATCAGGACGACGCGCCGCGCCCCGCGCTCGACGGCGAGGTCGATCGCGGCCTCGACGTCGCGCCACTCCGTCGAGCCGAGACCGTACCGGCCGTCGGCGCTGCGCGGCCCCTCGCCGTCGTTGCGGTAGGAGAGCAGCAGCGACGTGTAGCCGGCGGCGGCGAAGACCGGTACCGCCCGCAGACCCTCGGCTCGCTGCGATCCGTGGCCGTGGATCTGGATGACCCAGTCGTCCCCGTCGCCCTGCGGGGACGGCACGACCCAGGCCGGGGCCGCACCGAGGGGGGTCGCGATCGACACGTACTCGTAATCCACGCCGAGCTCGCGCGGGTGCCGGTAGAACCAGCCGCTCATGCCGGCGGCGACGTCGTCGGGCACGCGAGCAAGGTTGCTCGAGAGCACCTCGCGCGTGACGGTGCGCTCGGTCTTCGAGACGATGTCGCCGATCTTCACGTACGGCTCGGAGCCGTCGACCCAGAGTCCGTACCGCCCGGGGACCGTCGTCTCGTCGTCGGCGCGGAGCGTGATCGTGCGACCGGGTCGGTCGACGGCGACGATGTGCGCGTTCGTCGGCCGCTTGCGCGGGGGGACGACGACCTTGCGGGAGACCGTCGAGACGAGGGCGAGGAAGGCGGCTGCGGCGGATGAGGTGACGGCGATGGCCGCCAGTGCCGCCGTCGTCCGCGAACTCGCGATGCCCTCCCCCGTGCGACGGTCGGCGTGCCTCTGAGCTTTCATCGTCACATCACTCTAGTCTGCCCCCGTGGGAGAGATTCCGATCGCCGACGGCGTACCGACAGTTTTCGCCGCCGCGCGCGACGCCGTCCGCGGTGCGCGCATGAGAGGCGAGCTCGTCGTCACGGAGATCCCCGCTCCCGGGGGGCTGGCCCCCCACGCCGTCGCCTTCGCCGCCGACGTGCGTCCGTCTCGCCACGGAGTCGACTCGGAACTCGGCACCGGCCGCTTCATCCTCCTGTACGACCCTGAGGAGCCGGAGGAGTGGGGAGGACCCTTCCGCGTCGTGTGCTTCGCCCAGGCCCCTCTCGAGACCGAGATCGGCCTCGACCCGTTCCTCGCCGACGTCGCCTGGTCGTGGCTCATCGACTCGCTCGACGCTCTGGGCGCGCAGTACGCGTCGGCGTCCGGCACGGCGACGAAGATCCTCTCCTCGGGGTTCGGCGAACTCGCCGAACACGGCGACGGCGCTCAGATCGAGTTGCGCGCATCGTGGTCGCCGGGCGGCGGGGACATGACCGCTCACGTCGAGGGCTGGGGCGAGCTCCTCTGTCTTCTCGCCGGCCTCCCGCCCATGGGCTCGGAGGGCGTCGCGTCGCTCGACCTCCGGAGGAACGCGCGTGAGTGACCGCACGGTCATCGACTCGCGGGAGGCGTACCTCGCAGCGGTCGAGGAGATCGCCACGGGCACGGGCCCGGTCGCCGTCGACGCTGAGCGAGCGAGCGGGTTCCGCTACTCCCAGCGGGCGTACCTCATCCAGGTGTTCCGCCGCGGTGCCGGCGTGTTCCTCTTCGACCCCCCGGCCATCGGCGCGTTCACCGAGCTCCAGTCCGTGATCGAGTCGGAGGAGTGGGTTCTGCACGCCGCGAGCCAGGACCTGGCGTGCCTGCGGGAGGTGGGACTGGATCCCACGGTCATCTTCGACACGGAGCTCGCCGCCCGCCTGCTCGGCATGCCGCGCGTCGGTCTCGCGACCGTCGTCGAGGAGAAGCTCGGCGTCGTCCTGCGGAAGGAGCACTCGGCTGCCGACTGGTCGACGCGGCCGCTCCCGGAATCCTGGCTCGAGTACGCCGCCCTCGACGTCGAACTCCTCGTCGACGTCCGTGACGCCCTCGCC
>CAKTZW010000220.1 GCA_934636065.1 uncultured Labedella sp. | reverse complement strand
CGGCAGTGGATCGTCGTGGTGCCGGTGCTCGACCTCGTGTGCGCCGCGCTGCTCTACGAGACCGCGTACGACACCCTGCCGGCCTCGTTTCTGCTCGCCGCCTTCCCGGTGCTCTGGCTCGGCTACGGGTTCCACCGCTGGGGTCTTCCGCTCGCCGTGGCCGGCGCCTTCCTCGTCTCTCTCTTCCCTCTGGTGTGGCGGGGTGAGGTCCCCGACGGGACGTTCGAGTGGGGGCGCGCGCTCATCATCCCGCTCTGCGCGGCGCTCGCGGCCGTCTGGCTGCACTTCGTCTCCCGGACGCTGCTCTCCCGCGGGGCCGAACTCGAGCGCATGTCGGGCGACCTGTTCGAATCGGTCGTGCAGCTCGAGGACCGGAAGCTCCTCACCGCGGCGATCATCGACGCGGTCGACGTGGGCGTGGCCTACTACGACGGCGACGAGGTGCTGCAGCACGTGAACGCGACGGGAAAGGAGATCTTCCGTCGTGCGCGGAAGCCCGAGGGAGCCGGCGTCGAAGGAGGTTCGCTCGTGTTCGGGCCCGACCGCGTCACCCCCGTCCCCGCGGAGCGGCAGGTGGTGCCGCGGGCGCTCCGCGGCGAGCACGTCGCGAACGAGCTCGAGTGGATCGGCCCTCCGGGCGATCAGCGCGCCCTGCTGCTGTCGGCCAGGGCCGTGACACGCGACGACGGCACCCGGCTCGGGACCGTCGTGGTCGCACACGACGTGACGCAGCTCGCGCGAGCGGTGCAGGTGCGGGAGGACTTCCTCCTCTCCGTCTCCCACGAGCTGCGCACCCCGCTCACCTCGATCGTGGGCTACGTCGATCTCCTCGCCGATTCGCTCGACGCGAGGGCGCTCGGCGTCGAGCGCGAGTTCGACGTCATCACCCGCAACGCCGAGCTCCTGCTGCGACGCATCGGGGACCTGCTCGAGCTGCCGGGTGACGACGCGTTCTCGGTCGAGCGGTCCCGGGTCGACGTCTCGCGGCTCGCCGAGCGCAGCATCGAGGACATCCTGCCCCGCGCGAAGGCGAACCGGGTCGCGCTCCACGCCCGCGTCGCACCGCCCGTCATCGCGGACGTCGACGAGAGCCGCTTCCGTCAGGTGATCGACAACCTCCTGTCCAACGCGGTGAAGTACACCCCGACGGGCGGTTCCGCCATGATCTCGCTACGCGAGCTCGAAGGGACGGCGGAGCTCGTGGTGAAGGACACCGGAGTCGGCATGAGCACGGAGGAGGTCGCGCAGCTGTTCGACCCGTTCTTCCGCGCTCGGCAGGCCCGCGACGGGGCGGCGGGGGGATTCGGGATCGGGCTGTCGATCGCGCACGGGATCGTCGTCGCGCACGGCGGCACCATCGAGGTGCAGAGCGAGCAGGGCGTGGGGACGACCGTCGTCGTCCGTCTCCCCGCCGGCAACGGGGCGGACGGAGAGGTCTGAGGACGCTCAGCACCTCACCGCCCCCGCACGTTCAGGGGGAGGGCGAGCAGCGTCCCGCGCCCGGCGCGTCGATGAGCCAGTCCGGTCGGTCCGCCGCGAAGGCCTCGCGGACCTCCGGCGATCGGGAGAGCGTCCAGTCGACCACGCCGTCGACCTCCACCTCCTCCTTCTGCCACTCGAACCAGTTGATCATGCGCAGGAGCGGAAAGCGTTCGTGTAGATCGTCCGCGAAGACCTCGCGCCACCAGGCGCGTTTGATGGCGAGCTCGTCGGCGCCCGGCCGATCGGGTGCGAAGAGCGCGGCCGTCTCCGGGATCGCCACCGGCTTGTCGCGGTCGCGCCCGTACTCGGCGTAGAAGTCGGGCAGGGCGGAGTCGTCGCCGTTCGCGCCGACATACGTGCCGGTCAGCTGCGCCGCGAACTTGCCGCTCTCCGGGATCTCGTTCTCGCCCCACGGGTACGCCGATCCCCAGTGGTAGAGGGACACGCCTACCCAGTCCACGGCGTCGTCGCCGGGATAGTACGGGGCATAGGGGTCATCGGCGTCGGTGACGGCGCCGTCCTGGTCGGTGTCGAGGGAGGTGCGATCGGCGCCGGGCTCGGTCAGCTGGTACCGTCCGCCGCTGAAGGGGTAGCCGCCACCGTAGTTCGGTGCCCACATGGTCTGCGCGGCCGGTGCCGCGTGCACGGCGTCGGCCACGCGGCCGAAGGTCTCGACGTACGACGACGGCTGCTGTCCCCACGCGTACCAGGACCCGTTCATCTCGTGCGCGAACCGCACGACGACGGGTGCGCCCCCGCCATTGGCCTCGGTGAGGACCGCCGTCAGGTCGGCGAGGGCGTCGTCCGTCACCGCCACGAGGCCGTCGTGCGGTTCGAGGGTCAGGAGCAGGGTCCCGCCGACGTCCGCTACTTGGCGCGCGGCGGCGGCGACGTTCTCCCGATCCGTCGAGGAGAACGGGAAATCGGAGAACGACACGGCCACGGCGGGCGCCGTTCCCATCGCGTCGGCGTGCTCGGCGATGGTCTCCCCGCCCCAGTCCAGGTTGACGCCGAAGAGCACGCCGTCGTCGAGGGCGGGCGCCCTCGTGACCGCGGGATCGCATGCCGGCGTGGAGCACGCCGCGAGCGCGAACGCACCGATGAGGAGGGTCGAGCCGAGCGCTGCTCCGAGCCCTCGTCTCCGACCCCGACGGTCCATGGACGCACGTCGTCCCGACTCTTCGAACTTCCTCGACACGTGGCCCAGCCCCTCAACCGTCGGTCTCCTGTCGTTCCCCATTCTGTCGCACCGTGTCGGTACCCGACGCCCACGGGTCGACACCGTCCTCCGGGGAGTCATGCCCGTCACGCGGTGAGGCGGACGCGCAACCCCGGAGCGGACGCCCAGTCGCTCGTTCTAGCATCGAGGTCGCCCCCGGAGCCGGGCCGGGCGGCCGCGAGAGGGGAACGAGGGGATGTCCATGCGCACGTCGACGTCTGCGCTCTCCGCGGTCGACCCACCGTCGAAGCTGGGCGCCTCGGCGACGCGGGAGCCGAGCGACGCGGGCTCGGCCCGCTCGGCGACACCCGCACCCACGCGACTGCGCTCCCTCGACGGCGTCCGCGGCGTCGCGGCGCTCGTCGTGGTCGTCTACCACGTGAGCCTCGTCGCGAAGCCCTTCGCGAACGGAGGGCGGGCCGAGGTGATCTGGACGGGCGTCACCGAGTCGCCGCTCAAGCTGCTCTTCGCCGGGACGGAGGCCGTGCTCGTCTTCTTCGTCCTGAGCGGGCTCGTCGTCGCTCTCCCTCTCTTGCGGGCGACCACCTCATGGGCGGGATTCTTCGCCTCCCGGCTCGTCCGGCTCTACGTTCCGGTCTGGGCGGCGCTCGTGTTCGCGGTCGCGCTCATCGCGCTCGTGCCGCGGCGCGAGGCCGCGGTGACGCCCGGCGAGTGGATCGACGAGGCGAACGCGTCGAGCGTGACGGTCGGGTCGTTTCTGCGCGAGGCGAGTCTCACCCCCGCGAGTTACGACATCGTCAACACGCTCTGGTCGCTGCGGTGGGAGCTCGTCTTCACGGCGCTCCTCCCGCTCGCTGTCGGCATCGCCCTCCTCGTCCGCCGCAGCATCGTGGCGCTCGTCCTGACCGCCGTCGTGGCGGCCGCCGCGACCATCGTGGGGCGGGTCGCGGACATCGACGTGCTCGTCTACCTCCCGGTCTTCCTGCTCGGCACCCTCATCGCGGTCCGACTCGACGACCTCGTCGCGTGGGCGCGGCGGCGAGCCCGACCGCTGACGTGGTCCATGGTGGGCTCGGCCTCCGCTCTCCTGCTCATCGCGAGCTGGCTCGCCCGACCGCTCGCTCCGCCCCGCACCGTCGTCTCGGAGGTGCTGTGGGGCCTCGCCGGGCTCGGCGCGCTCGGCCTCGTCATCGTGGCCGTGTGCTCGCCGGCGGCCGAGCGGGTGCTCTCGACGAGGGCGCCGCAGTGGGCCGGGCGCGTGTCGTTCAGCCTCTACCTCGTCCACGTGCCGATCATCGCGACGATCGCCTACCTCGTGGGCGATCGTTCGTGGTGGCTCGTCGGTCTCGTCGGCATCCCCGTGAGCCTCCTCGTCGCGGCCGTCTTCTTCCGTCTCGTGGAACGGCCGTCGCATCGGCTGGCCCGGCGCGCCGGTCGCGCTGTCGCGACGGGAACGGGTGCGCTGCGGCAGCGGATAGGCGTGGTCAGCGATCGGGGGAGACGCCGCGGCGCCACCGCGCCCGAGAGCGCCGACGCGCCGCGCGGAGATCGCGCGCCCACGCGCGCGTGACGGCCGCGGGCTCGAACGGCGCAGCGGAGCGCACGGCGTTCCGTCGCATCGCGGCGACGCGGTCATCGGGCAGGGCGACGAGCTCCTCGATCGCGGCCGCGAGCGCGTCGACGTCGCCGGCGGGCACGACGAAGCCGTTCCATCCGGATCGGATCACGTCGGCCGGCCCGTACGGCACGTCGTAGACGATCGGGAGGCAGCCGACCGCGAGTGCCTCGGCGAGCACGAGCGGGAAGCCTTCAGACGTCGACGTGAGCAGCAGGAACGACGCGCGCGACAGCCGCTCGCGGGCGCGCGGATCGAAGCCGCGCAACCGGACGTGCTCGCCGACGTCGAGCCGCTCGACGACGCCCTCGAGGGGCGCACGTCGCGGCCCCTCTCCGTACACGTCGAGCGTCGTGGGCCGACGCGACCCGGTCCGCGCGAGCTCGCGCTGCCCGGCCACCGCGCGGATGGCGTGGCTGACGCGCTTGCGCTTCTCGAGCGACGCGAGCATGACGCCGGCCGTCACGTCGCGCGGGTCGGTGCTCGCGTCCCCGGCATCGCCCGACCCGTCCTCGCGCACGTTC
>CAKTZW010000219.1 GCA_934636065.1 uncultured Labedella sp. | reverse complement strand
GCGTCGTTGAAGTAGGCGGGGACCGTGATGACGGCGTCCGTGACGGTGTCGCCGAGGTACTGCTCCGCGTCGCGCTTGAGCTTCGCGAGGATGCGGGCCGAGACCTCCTGCGGGGTGTACTTCTTGCCGTCGACGTCGAAGGTCCAGTTCGTGCCCATGTGGCGCTTGACCGACGCGATCGTGCGGTCGACGTTCGTGACGGCCTGGCGCTTCGCGGTCTCGCCGACGAGCACCTCCCCGTCCTTCGTGAACGCGACGACCGACGGGGTCGTGCGCAGTCCCTCGGCGTTCGCGATGACGGTGGGCTCGCCGCCCTCGAGGACGCTCACCACCGAGTTCGTGGTTCCGAGGTCGATACCTACTGCTCGTGCCATGTTGTGTTTCTCCTTCTCGGGCGATCCGCCCGTACGGGTGCCGCTCGCGGGAGGGAGCGGCCCGAAGTCCGGGTCCGGCGCGACTGCCGCTCGAAACGATGGGCTTCGAGACTTGAGCGCCTGCGGCTCAAGTTTACTCGGGCGCCGAGGGACGTCAAGTCGAGGATCCCGAACTTGAGCCGTTCCCACTCAACTTCATGTGATTCGGCTCGGAAAGCCCCGTCGTTCCGGGGTGGCGACGGACGCCGTCACTAGGATGTGTGCCATGTCCGACACCAACCAGCCGCCCACTCCGCCCCAGGACCCCTCCGTCCCGCCGCCCGCGTCGGACGCCGACACGACCGACGCGGCCCCCGCCGCCCCGGAGCCGCCCGCACCGTTCGATGGCGACGCCTCGTCCTCGCCGGCGTACGGTCAGCCGATCCCGCCGGCCCCGGCCTACGACCCGTCCGGCTACTACCGCTCGGCGCAGCCCGACGCCGACACCGGCGGCGACACCGGCGCATACCAGCAGGCGCCGCAGCAGTCCTCCTCCGACTCGAGCCCGTACCAGCAGCCGGCTCAGGGGTTCGACCCGAACGCGTACCCGTCGCAGCAGGCGCCGCAGCAGCAGCCGTTCGACCCGAACGCCTACCCGACGCAGCAGGCTCCCCAGCCGCCCGCGTTCGACCCGAACGCATACCAGCAGGCGCCGGCCTACCCCGCGGCGGGATACCCCGCTCAGGGCGGCGGCTACACCGGAGGACCCGGCTACGGCGTCGCACCCGCCGGATACAACCCGAACTACGATCCCCAGGCGAAGAGCCGCGTCGTCGCCGGCATCCTCGGCATCCTGCTCGGCGCATTCGGTGTTCACCGCTTCTATCTCGGCTACACGGGAATGGGCATCCTGATGCTCGGGCTCTACCTGCTCGGCCTCATCTCGTCGATCTTCCTCGTCGGGTTCTTCCTCGTCGCCGGCGTCGGGATCTGGGGGCTCGTCGAGGGCATCCTCATCCTGACCCGCTCGCAGAACTTCCGAACGGACGCCACCGGCCGACCGCTGCGCGACGGCTGAACCGCACCGGACCGACACCGACGGCCGCGAGGGGCTCCCTCGCGGCCGTCGGTGTTTCCGCGGCAGCGGGGCAGCCGCGACCGTCCGTCGTTCACCGGACGGCTACCGCCCGGCGATACGCTGAGCGCATGAGCGGCACCACCCCGTCCCCCTCCCCGGCTGCCCCCCTCGTCGAGGCGCCCGATCGCGCGAACGCCCGACGCGTAATCGCGTGGGGACTCTGGGACTGGGGCTCCGCCTCCTTCAACGCCGTCGTCACGACGTTCGTCTTCACCGTCTACCTGACGACCGCCGAGGGGTTCGGCGGCGAGACGCTCGTCTCGCAGTGGCTCGCCTGGACCCTGAGCGGGGCCGGGCTGATCATCGCCGTACTCGCGCCCGTCACCGGCCAGCGCTCCGACACGGCGGGTCGACGGAAGTTCTGGCTCGGCGTCAACACGGCCCTCGTCGTCCTCGCGACGGCGCTCCTGTTCCTCGTCGCCCCCGAGGCCTCGCTGCTGCCGCTCGGCCTGCTCCTGCTCGGGGCCGGCAACGTCTTCTTCGAGTTCGCGGGCGTCAACTACAACGCGATGCTCGCGCAGGTCGCGACACCGAAGACCATCGGACGCGTCTCGGGGTTCGGCTGGGGCATGGGGTACCTCGGCGGGATCATGCTCCTGCTCATCGTCTACGTCGGTTTCATCGCACCCGAGGTCGGCCTGTTCGGCGTCACGGGCGACGACGGCATGGACGTGCGCGTCTCCATGCTCGTCTCCGCCGTGTGGTTCGGACTCTTCGCCCTCCCCGTCTTCTTCGCGGTGCCCGAGTACCACGGTCGCGGCACGCAGCGCGAACGGGTCGGCATCCTCGCCTCCTACCGCCGCCTGGGCGCGAGCATCGCTCGGCTCTGGCGCGGCAACCGCCCGCTGCTCGGGTTCCTCGCAGCGAGCGCCGTCTTCCGCGACGGGCTCGCGGGCGTCTTCACCTTCGGCGGCGTCCTGGCCGCCGGCACGTTCGGGTTCTCCCCCGGGGAGGTCATCGTCTTCGCGATCGCGGCGAACGTCGTGGCCGGGATCTCGACCATCTCCGTCGGACTGCTCGACGACCGCCTCGGCGCGAAGCCCGTCATCGTGGTGGCCCTCGTGGGCCTCGTGCTCGCCGGGCTCGCGATCTTCGTCCTGCACGACGGCGGAGCGACGGTCTTCTGGATCTTCGGGCTCGCGCTCTGCCTCTTCGTCGGACCCGCGCAGTCGGCGGCGCGGAGCTACCTCGCGCGCATCACGCCGGCGGGCGATGAGGGCGAGATCTTCGGCCTGTACGCGACGACGGGGCGGGCGGTGTCCTTCCTCGCGCCGATGGCGTTCGGCGTCTTCGTCGCGATCGGCGGCGCGCAGTACTGGGGCATCCTCGGGATCGTCGCCGTGCTCGCGATCGGCCTCGTCCTCCTCCTGCTCGTGCGGACGGCGCGCTCCGTCTGAGCCGCCAGCTCGCCGGGTGCCCACGCTCGGCGAGTGGATCCTCCGCCGGGAGGATGTGCAATGTCGGCCGCCCGGAGTACGCTCGCGGGTGCCGCCCCGACGGCATGATCAGAACGGAATCAGCCGTGGCTCTTCTCTCCATCTCCCTGCGCTACGCGAAGCCCTACACGCGCTTCATCGTCGCGGTCTTCGTCCTCCAGCTCCTCTCGACGATCGCCGCCCTGTACCTGCCGAGCCTCAACGCCGAGATCATCGATCAGGGCGTCGCGACCGGTGACACCGACTTCATCTGGTCGACGGGCATGGTCATGCTCGCCGTCTGCGTCGCGCAGGTCGTGACGGCAATCGGCGGCGTCTACTTCGGCGCCCGCACGGCCATGGCCGTCGGTCGCGACATCCGGCGCGACGTCTACCGCAAGGTCGACGACCTCAGCGCCCTCGAGATCGGCGGATTCGGCACCGCGACCCTCATCACGCGCGGCACGAACGACGTGCAGCAGGTGCAGATGCTCGTGCTCATGACGCTCAACTTCATGGTGTCCGCGCCGATCATGTGCGTCGGCGGGATCATCATGGCGCTGCGCGAGGACGTCGGCCTCTCCTGGCTCGTCTGGGTCTCTGTGCCCGTCCTCTTCATCATCGTGAGCGTGCTCGTCGGCATCCTGCTGCCGCTCTTCCGCCTCATGCAGGACCGCATCGACGGGATCAACGGCGTCCTCCGCGAGCAGATCACCGGCATCCGCGTGATCCGGGCGTTCGTGCGCGAGCCCTACGAGTCCGAGCGCTACCGCATCGCCAATGAGAGACTCACCCGCGTCTCCGTGCGCGTCGGCAACGTGTTCGTGCTGATGTTCCCCGTCATCATGATGGTGCTCCACCTCGCCACGGCGGCCGTGCTGTGGTTCGGCGGTCAGCGCGTCGACGCCGGCGAGATGCAGGTCGGCTCGCTCACCGCCTTCCTCCAGTACCTCCTGCAGATCCTCACGGCCGTCATGATGGGCGTCTTCATGGTCATGATGATCCCGCGCGCCGTCGTCTGCGCTGAACGCATCGAGCAGGTCCTCGGCACCGAGACGGTGCTCACCGCCCCGAGCGGCACGGCACCGACGCCGACGACCGGACGGGTCGAGTTCCGCGACGTCAGCTTCGGGTACCCGGGCGCGGAGCGACCGGTGCTCGAGAACGTCTCCTTCACGGCGGAGCCGGGCAAGACGACGGCGATCGTCGGCTCCACGGGGTCCGGCAAGACCACCCTCGTCACCCTCATCCCCCGCCTCATGGACCCGCAGTCGGGAGCCGTGACGATCGACGGGGTCCCCGTCTCCCAACTCACGCGCGGACAGATCGCGTCGGTCGTGGGGCTCGTGCCCCAGAAGCCCTACCTCTTCTCGGGCACCGTCGCCTCCAACCTGCGGTTCGGGCGGGACGACGCGACGGATCCCGAGCTCTGGGACGCGCTCACGGTCGCGCAGGGCGCCGACTTCGTGAACGCGAAGCCGGAGGGTCTCGACACCCCGATCTCCCAGGGCGGGACGAACGTCTCCGGCGGGCAGCGCCAGCGACTCTGCATCGCACGGGCGCTCGTCGCCCGGCCCCGCGTCTACCTGTTCGACGACTCGTTCTCCGCCCTCGATGTCGCGACCGACGCGCGACTGCGCGCATCTCTCGCGAATGCGACCGGGGGCGCCACCGTCATCATCGTGGCCCAGCGCGTCTCGACCATCCGCGAGGCCGACCAGATCATCGTGCTCGACGCCGGCCGCATCGTCGGGCGGGGCACGCATGACGAGCTCCTCGAGTCGAACGACACGTACCGAGAGATCGTCGAGTCGCAGCTCAGCGTGGAGGGGGTGGCCTGATGGCCCGCCGGACGAAGTCGGACGCACCCGCTCCGGACACCGCCGTCGACGGCAA
>CAKTZW010000218.1 GCA_934636065.1 uncultured Labedella sp. | reverse complement strand
GTCTGGTTCTCCGCCTTGACGGTGACGCCCTCCTTGGCCTCGATCGCCTGGTGCAGGCCCTCGTTGTAGCGGCGGCCCACGAGGATGCGCCCCGTGTGCTCGTCGACGATCATGACCTCGCCGTTCATGACGACGTAGTCCTTGTCGCGCTTGAACAGCGCCTTCGCCTTGATCGCGTTGTTGAGGAACGAGATGAGCGGCGTGTTGGCGGACTCGTAGAGGTTGTCGATGCCGAGGTGGTCCTCGACCTTCTCGATGCCCGTCTCGAGCACGCCGACCGTGCGCTTCTTCTCGTCGACCTCGTAGTCGACGCCCTCGACGAGGCGCACCGCGATCTTCGCGAACTCCGTGAACCAGCGGTTGGCCTCCCCCGAAGCGGGGCCGGAGATGATGAGGGGGGTCCGTGCCTCGTCGATGAGGATCGAGTCCACCTCGTCGACGATCGCGAAGAAGTGGCCGCGCTGCACCATGTCCTTCGCCTGCCACGCCATGTTGTCGCGGAGGTAGTCGAAGCCGAACTCGTTGTTGGTGCCGTACGTGATGTCGGCGGCGTACTGCTCGCGCCGTTGCGCCGGCGTCTGGCCGGAGACGATGACGCCCGTGCTCATGCCGAGGGCGCGGAAGACACGACCCATGAGCTCCGACTGGTAGGTCGCGAGGAAGTCGTTGACCGTGACGATGTGGACGCCCTTGCCGGCGATGGCGTTGAGATAGGCGGGCAGCGTCGCGACGAGCGTCTTGCCCTCACCGGTCCGCATCTCGGCGATGTTGCCGAGATGGAGCGCGGCGCCGCCCATGATCTGGACGTCGAACGGACGCATGCCGAGCGTGCGCTTCGCGGCTTCGCGGACCGCGGCGAACGCCTCGGGAAGGAGATCGTCGAGGGACTCGCCCTTCTCGAACCGCTCGCGCAGCTCCGTCGTCTCGTTCCGGAGCTCGTCGTCGCTGAGCCCCGTGAAGTCGTCCTCGAGAGAGTTGACGGTCTTCGAGATGTTCTGCAGGCGCCGCAGGATCCGGCCTTCGCCGACCCTGAGGACCCTCTCCAGTACTGAGGCCACGTAGTACTCCACTCGTGCGTCGTCGACATCGACCTCTGTCGTCGGCCGGTGCATGATTGCGGGCAGGGCTGACCTGCACCGTTCCATGCTAGTGCGGGGCGGCTCACCGCACGCTGAAAGTCGGGGATCGCCTGTGTCGGGTGCGGTCTCGACTCGGCGAGCGCGGCGGCCCGCTTCCCCTGCCGCGTACCGAGTACGCATATGATCCGTACGTGGCCGCACCCGCCACCCGCCGTCCCGACCGGAGCCAGATGACCGTCCGCCAGAGCCTGCTCGCGATCCTCGCCATCGGCCCCTGCTACGGCTATCAGCTGCGGGCCGAGTTCGATCGGCGCACGGGCTCGACCTGGCCGCTCAACGTCGGGCAGACCTACACGACTCTCGAGCGGCTCGAGCGCGACGGGCTCGTCCGCCGGGGCGATGCCGATGCCGAGGGCCACCTGTACTGGGAGATCACGGGCGAGGGCCGGCGGGCGGCGTCGGACTGGCTCGCCGCCCCCGTCACGCCCGCGCGCGGGACCCGCGACGAGCTCGCCATCAAGGTGGCCCTGGCCGCGACGCTCCCGGACACTGACGTCGCCGACATCCTCCGGACGCAACGCGCGGCGACGACGACCCGACTCGAGGAGCTCCGGTCGTCCGAATACGACGGAGACGCGGGGACGACGGAAGCTGTCGCGTGGCGACTGGTGCGCGACGGTCTCGTCTTCGACGCCGAGACCGAGCTGCGCTGGCTCGACCACTGCGACCACGTCCTCGCCGGTTCCTCCGCCGGCCCGGTGCCGCTCTCGACGGAGAAGCCCCGGCGCGGGCGACCGGCCAAGACGCCGGCGGCGTGACCGCCCACCTGATCGGTTCCGCGGGATCCGGACAACCGACGGCGGTGGTGCGCCGCGCGCACCACCGCCGTCGTGGAGAGAAGGGTCAGGCGTCCTACGCCGTGCCGGTCGACTTGTCGACGAGTTCGATCACCCCGTAGTCCCAGCCCTTCCGGCGGTAGACGACGCTCGGCTGGTCGGTGCGCGCGTCGATGAAGAGGAAGAAGTCGTGTCCGACGAGCTCCATCCGGTCGACGGCCTCATCGACGGTCATCCACTCGGCGGGGAACTCCTTCTCGCGGATCACGACAGGGCTGTACTCCTCCTCGTCGGCCTCGGATTCCTCTCCGACGACGGCGACGGACCCGGTCTGCACGCGTTCCAACACCTCGACCGGCGCGGCCTGCAGTGCGGCGTTCGCGAACCCCTGCTCGCTCGCGGCGCGGAGCGGCGTGCGACCGCGACCGCGGTGCACCTTCTTGCGGTCCTTCGATCGTCGGACCCGCTCGAGGATCTTCGCGATCGCGAGGTCGAAGGCCGCGTACTTGTCGGCCGCCGAGGCCTCAGCACGCACGAGCGGTCCCGGGCCGATGAGCGTCAGCTCCACGCGGTCGTCGCCCGGCTTCCCGCTCTTGTCGTTGTGACGACTCACCTTGACGTCGAATGCGAGCGCGCGATCCGCCAGGTTTCCGAGCTTCTCGGACTTCTCCTCGACGTAGTCGCGGAAGCGATCCGTGATCCCCAGCCCCAGACCGACGATGTTGGTTTCCACAGCGACCTCCCCGTTCTCGGCGTGCCGCCTGACGATTCGGGCGGTTCGTCCACGCCGTGTCAGTCGACCCTAGCGCCGGTTCCGGTGGTTGTCACGGGACTTCGGACCTCCCTCTCAGGGAGCCGCGCGAGCGCCGCCCGGCCGGCGTGCGAGCGAGCACGGCCGCCGCGACGACGACTCCCCCGGCGGCGGAGACGGCGCGCACTCCTTCCGCGATGCTCGCCCCCGTGGTGAGGACGTCGTCCACAAGGAGGACCCGTTCGCCCCGGACCTCCTCCCCCGCTCGCATCGAGAATCCGACGTTGTCGCGGCGTTCGAGACGGCCGAGCCGCAGCTGGTCGCGAGGCTGGCGGGAGAAGCGCAGGGACGGCGTCAACCGGATGCCCGCCCGGCGGGCGAGCACGTGGACCGGCCGGTATCCTCGGCGCCGCACGGACGCCCGACGTGCGGGGACGGGGACGACGATGAGGTCGTCCCCGCCAGCTCCGGAGATCGCCGCGGCGACGCCGGCGCGGAACGGCCCGGCGAGCACGCCGCCGACGCTCGTGCGTCCGGCGTTCTTGAACGCGAAGACGAGCCGGGCGACGGGCCCTGCGTACTCGAGCGCGTACCAGACCGGGATCCGTCCGACGGTCTCCCGTCGCACCGTGGGCGTGCACGCGGCGCGGCACTCGCTGCAGGCCGTGACATCGACGGCGTCGCAGCCCGCGCACGTGACGGGGAGGAGCACGGCGAGCGCCTCGTCGAGCGCTGCGAGGACGGGGTGACGGGCTGAGGGAGCGGGACCGGGCACCTCTCGATCCTGCGGTGCGTGCTGCGCACCGCCCGATGGTCGGCCCCGCGCCGTGCCGACCACGCGCCTGTCGACGGCTGTGGACGGCCGGTGCCGTCGTGGGCGACGGTCAGCCGAGGGAGGCCAGCTGCGTCGCGAGCACGGAGACACCGGTCGCCCGCGTCTGCCATCCCGAGCCGCTCCGCACCCGGATCTCACCCGATTCGAGCAGCACGCGGATCTGCTGCGCAGTGTTCGAGCCGACCACCGTCGTCGCCCCCGTGAGCGCGGGTGCGACGTTGCTGCTCGAGCCGATCGTGAAGACCTCGATCGTGCCGTGGTTCCCCTCGTCCTCCGTCAGACTCGCGACGGTCCGGTCGTCGACCCAGGTCACGGAGACCGGCTCGTCGCCGGTCTCGTCGAGCTCGTACACGTCGCCGATGGCCGTCGGGGGCCCCGACGGCTCCGACCGCGTCAAGGCCGCGACGACGAGTCGTGTCGTGGTCGCCGTCGTGACGAGCGCCGCGACCCTGGTGCCGTCGCGGGAGACCTGGAGCGACGCGATGCTCGACGCCTCCGGCCAGGGCGTCGCCACCCCCGTCGAGCTCCCGTCGCGGGCGAACGCGAGCACGGCGCCGGGATCGTCGCCGGGAACGCTCCACGTGTAGCCGAACGGGTCGACCGTCGGGGCGACGAGTCCGCTCCGACTGTCGACCCGCAGGGGATCGTCTCCGTTGGCCGGCGCGATGTACAGGCCGTCGGAGTTCCGGGCCGCGGCGAAAGCGGCTCCCACGGCGACGGAGACCGCGGACGGCTGGAGGTCCTCGACCGCCGGGGAGATGCCGTCGATCCGCTCGATCACGTCCCCCGAGAGGTAACCGAAGCCGTCCTCCGCGAGAACGAGAGCGCGCGCGTCGACCCGCGGCGACGGCACGGTGAGGGTGTCGATGTCGACGACGGCGCCCTGCGAGGAGATGCTGTCCGGCGCGAGCGTGCCGATCCCGGTCAGGCTGGCGGTGAGCTGCGCCTTCATGCGGGACTGCGCCACCGCGTTCTCGCCCGTGAATCCGCTCGAGAAGTCCATGCGGACGACATCGCCGTCGACGGTGACGGATTGCGTCGAGAGCGACGTCCCGTCGGGGAACGCCGTCCGCACTCCGGACCGGAGCCAGGGCGACGGCCCGTCGAGCAGCTCTCCGACCACCGTGGTGGCCGTCGACGTGCGCGTGGGGAACCAGCGGATGTCGGGCACGAGGTACGTCCACGTCGGGTCGAAGAACATGAGGGCGTGGCTCCCGAACACCGTCGTGAAGGTGCTCGCGTCGAGGACGATGCCGTCCGGAGCCGAGCTGATGCGCCACTCGCCGTCGACCTCCTCGAATCCGTAGTCGAG
>CAKTZW010000217.1 GCA_934636065.1 uncultured Labedella sp. | reverse complement strand
GGCTGGCGCTGTGCGATGAGACCGATGTCCCGATCGGTCGGCGAGCCGGGGTCGGCCGTCCCGATCCCCGCACCTGATCTCGAAGAAGTCGTCGACACGCGCGTGTCGAGGATCGAACATGTGTTCGGGTCCTGCTACCGTCGTTCACACGGGTACGAAGTGTCGGATCTCCACCGTCGCGCTCGCTCCACCGATGGATGTCGGGGGTGCGCTCTAACGTCGGAGACATCAACGCCTCACGCTCCAGCCTTGCCGTCCCGGCAGCCTATAGGTGCACAACGCGACAGTGTCTCCTGATGAGGGAGACAGAGAGAAGGATCCCATGCCATCACCCGCAGACCGCGAGAAGTCGCTCGAGACAGCACTCGCTCAGATCGACCGTCAGTTCGGCAAGGGCTCGGTCATGCGCCTCGGCAGCGACGAGCGCGCACCCGTCGAGGTCGTGCCGACGGGCTCCATCGCGTTGGACGTCGCTCTCGGTATCGGGGGCCTGCCGCGCGGACGCATCGTCGAGATCTACGGCCCGGAGTCGTCGGGTAAGACCACGCTCACCCTCCACGCCATCGCGAACGCGCAGCGAGCGGGCGGCATCGCAGCGTTCATCGACGCGGAGCACGCGCTCGACCCCGAGTACGCGAAGAAGCTCGGAGTCGACATCGACGCGCTCCTCGTCTCCCAGCCCGATACGGGTGAGCAGGCCCTCGAGATCGCGGACATGCTCGTACGCTCGGGTTCGATCGACCTCATCGTCATCGACTCCGTCGCGGCGCTCGTGCCTCGAGCCGAGATCGAGGGTGAGATGGGCGACTCGCACGTCGGTCTCCAGGCTCGACTGATGTCGCAGGCGCTCCGCAAGCTCACCGGTGGCCTCAACCAGACGAACACCACGATGATCTTCATCAACCAGCTCCGCGAGAAGATCGGTGTCTTCTTCGGCAGCCCGGAGACCACCGCCGGCGGTAAGGCGCTCAAGTTCTACGCCTCGGTTCGACTGGACATCCGCCGCATCGAGACGCTCAAGGACGGCACCGACGCGGTCGGCAACCGCACCCGCGTGAAGGTCGTCAAGAACAAGATGGCGCCGCCGTTCAAGCAGGCCGAGTTCGACATCCTGTACGGGGTCGGCATCTCGCGCGAGGGCAGCCTCATCGACTTCGGCGTCGAGCACGCCATCGTGAAGAAGTCGGGCGCGTGGTACACCTACGACGGCGAGCAGCTGGGACAGGGCAAGGAGAACGCCCGCAACTTCCTGCTCAAGAACCCGGACATCGCCGCCGACATCGAGAGCAAGATCAAGGTCAAGCTCGGCATCGGCGCCCCGAAGGGCGATGACGTCGTCGCTCCGGACGAGCTGGCGGCACGCCGCGGTGCGTGATCGTTTCACCGAGTCCGGCCTCGCGCCCGTCAGTTATCTGCCGGGCGCGAGGCCGGGCTCGTCCGCTTCGCGCACTCCGTCGGCCGGCCGTCGCCTCGGGGCTTCGGCGGCCGGGGAGGCGACCGTCTCTCCGCTCTCCCGTGGGAACTCCGACGGCGCCGGTGCAGACGACGTCCGGCGGGCGGAATCGGACGGCCACGACTGGGCGGCCGCGCCCGGATTCACCGAGGACAACGCTCCCGAGGTGGTGGACCATGCGGTCGTCGAACAGCGGGTGCTGCGGGCGCTCGCGCGCAAGTCGCTGAGTGAGACGGAGGTTCGCGCGCTGATCGCGGACAACGGTCTCGAGGGAGAGGCAGCGGAGGCGATCGTGGCACGGCTGATCGAGCTGCGCTATGTCGACGACCGCATGCTGGCGGAGGAGCTCTGCCGGGGGCTGTCCGAGAACAAGGGGCAGAGCAAGGCCGCCGTCGCGCGGGGCCTCGCGGCGCGCGGGCTGCCGTCGGACGTCGTGGCGGAGGCCATCGCCTCGATCGAGGAGGACGACGAGCGCGACGCGGCTCGGTCGCTCGCGGAGAAGCGAGCCCGTCAGCTCGGCTCGCTCGACGCGCAGACGATGGAGCGGCGTCTCTCGGGGTTCCTCGCCCGCCGGGGCTATCCCGGTGGGCTCGTCCGCGAGATCGTCCCCGACATCGTGCGGGCTCGGTCGGTGCCGTCCGGCGGGCCGCGATTCCGCTGATGCCCGTCGCCGCGAATGTCGCGCGTGTCAGAGCTCGCGGGGCCCGTCGTAGACTGACCGCATCATGAGCACGATCAACTCCGACCCGCGGACACCGGTCACCGTCGACACCCGGATCGCTTCTCGGATGGAAAGCGCCTCGCCCCGGCGCACCTACGAGGTGCGCACGTTCGGCTGTCAGATGAACGTGCACGATTCGGAGCGGTTGAGCGGATCGCTCGAGGCGGCGGGTTACGTCCGGGCGGACGGCACCGAGCCGGACATCGTCGTGATCAACACGTGCGCCGTTCGCGAGAACGCGGACAACAAGCTGTACGGCAACCTCGGACAGCTCGCGAGCATCAAGCGGAAGCACGCCGGCATGCAGATCGCCGTGGGCGGCTGTCTCGCGCAGAAGGACAAGAACGTCATCCTCGAGAAGGCGCCGTGGGTGGACGTCGTCTTCGGCACCCACAACATGGGAGCTCTCCCGAGTCTGCTCGAGCGGGCCCGCCACAACGGGGAGGCGCAGGTGGAGATCCTCGAGGCTCTCGAGGTCTTCCCGTCGACGTTGCCGACGCGGCGCGAGTCCACCTACAGCGGATGGGTGTCCATCTCCGTCGGGTGCAACAACACGTGCACCTTCTGCATCGTGCCGGCGCTCCGGGGGAAGGAGCAGGATCGGCGTCCCGGGGACATCCTCGCCGAGATCCAGGCGCTCGTCGACGACGGTGCCATCGAGGTCACCCTCCTCGGACAGAACGTCAACTCGTACGGCGTGGGCTTCGGAGACCGTCAGGCGTTCAGCAAGCTCCTCCGTGCCGCCGGGGCGATCGATGGCCTCGAGCGCATCCGGTTCACGAGCCCGCACCCCGCCGCGTTCACCGACGACGTCATCGACGCGATGGCGGAGACGCCGGCCGTCATGCCGCAGCTGCACATGCCGTTGCAGTCGGGGTCGGACCGGATCCTGCGTTCCATGCGGCGCTCCTACCGGAGCGAGCGGTTCCTGGGAATCCTCGATCGTGTGAGGGCGCGCATCCCGCACGCCGCGATCTCGACCGACATCATCGTCGGCTTCCCCGGTGAGACGGAGGAGGACTTCGCCGAGACGCTCCGCGTCGTCGAAGCCTCGCGCTTCGCCTCGGCCTTCACGTTCCAGTACTCCGTCCGCCCGGGCACCCCGGCGGCGACGATGGACGAGCAGGTGCCGAAGGCGGTCGTGCAGGAGCGCTACGAACGCCTCACGGCGCTCCAGGATCGGATCAGCCTCGAGGAGAATCAGAAGCAGGTCGGTCGGACCGTCGAGGCTCTCGTCTCCGCCGGCGACGGCAAGAAGGACGCGGAGACCGCGCGGGTGTCCGGCCGGGCGGAGGACTCGCGTCTCGTGCACGTCGCCCTCCCGGACGGCTCGGCGCGTCCGCGGCCCGGCGACGTCGTCACCGCGACAGTGAGCTACGCGGCGCCCTGGCACCTTCTCGCCGACGCCGGGCCTGCCCCGGCGATCCGGCGGACGCGATCGGGTGATGCCTGGGATCGCGCCGAGTCGGCGTCGTGCGGCGTACCGGCCGCACCGTCGTCGTCAGCCGGAGGGGCGCGACCCGTGTCGCTCGGCCTGCCGACGCTGCGCGTGGGCGGAGCGGAGCCGGCGACAGCGGTCGGAGTCGGAACGGTGCCCATTTACCACCCGGACGACGACGAACGGTGAGCGACCCCCGGCCCCCGCGGGTCGTCGCGATCGGCGGACCGACGGGTACCGGCAAGAGTGACCTCTCGTTGGCCCTCGCGGATCGGCTCGCATCGGACGGCATCCGCGTCGAGATCATCAACGCTGACGCGATGCAGCTCTACCGCGGGATGGACATCGGCACGGCGAAGCTCCCGCTCGCCGAGCGTCACGGCGTGCCGCACCACCTGCTGGACGTCCTCGATGTCACGGAGGAGGCCTCCGTCGCCCGCTTCCAGGACGATGCCCGGCGCCTGATCGAGGACGTGACGGCGCGTGGGGCTCTGCCCATCCTCGTCGGCGGCTCCGGGCTCTACGTCTCGAGCGTGCTCTTCGACTTCTCCTTCCCGGGTACGGATGCGGGCATCCGCAGCCGACTCGAGCGAGACCTCGACGCGACCGGCCCGGGTACCCTGCACGCCCGGCTCGCCGCCATCGACCCGGAGGCGGCCCGGCGCATCGGCTCGTCCAACGGTCGTCGGCTCGTCCGCGCTCTCGAGATCGCGGAACTGACCGGAGACCCGGCGTCCGGACTCCTCCCCGAGCAGACGGCGCGTCCCGAGTCGCGCATCATCGTCCTCTCGACGCCGCGGGAACGGCTCGTCGAGCGACTCGACGCCCGGGTCGAACGGATGTGGCGTGAGGGCATCCTCGAGGAGGTCGAGCGACTCGACGCGCAGGGGCTGCGCCGAGGGGTCACCGCGTCCCGAGCGATCGGATACGCGCAGGCCCTCGCGCAACTCGACGGGAGGCTGACGCGGGACGAGGCGGTCGAGGAGACGCAACGGCTGACACGGCGCTACGCCCGTCGGCAGGTGTCCTGGTTCCGTCGATACGACGGCGCGGCCGTTCTCGACGCGGACGCCGACGACCTGATCGACCGCGCTCTCGCCGTGGTCCGACCGATCCTCGACGACGGCGCCCGGCCATAGGATTGAGGCCATGCCGACGACGATCGAGTTCACCAAGGGCCATGGGACGGGCAACGACTTCGTCCTCTACGCC
>CAKTZW010000216.1 GCA_934636065.1 uncultured Labedella sp. | reverse complement strand
GACACGGGGACCCCCGCTATCGCCCCCAGCGGCACCCGGCGGCTCCTATCGTCGTGCTGTGACCGAGATCCGCTCGGTCCCTGACGCGGGAGAACCATCGTGACGACCATCGGAATCCTCGGCTCCGGGCAGGCGGGGAGAACGCTTGCGCGTGCGTCGATCGCCGCGCGCTACGACGTCGTCATCGCGAACTCGCGGGGACCGCACACCCTCCGGTCGGTCGTGGAGGGCCTCGGGCCGCGAGCACGAGGCGGCGACCGCTGCCGAGGCCGCCGCCGGTGACTTCACGGTCACGGCGTTCCGGTACACGCCGGACGACGTCCTTCCCGTCGCGGAGCTCGCGGGCAAGGTCGTCATCGACACCAACAACTACATGCCGTGGCGGGACGGAATCTATCCGGAGGTCGCCTCCGGACGGACAACAGCCCGCTCAGCGAGTCCTGGCGGAGCGCGCCGGGAACGCCGATGTGGCGCGGCGCCGTGGACGGGCTCGGTCGTGATGAACTGATCCGCGCCCTTGCTGCAGCGCAGCGGCCGGCCGGCTGAGTCGCGGCGGATCGACCTGAGGACGGCCGCTCACCCGCGTCGCGCCGAGAGTCCGGCGGCGTCGTGGATGGCGTCGATCGCGACAGCGTTCGCGACGATGTCTTCGCCCTCGGTCGGAAGCGGTTCGCCCGAACGCAGCGCGGAGACGACGGCCTCCAGCTGATGGTCGTACGAGGTGTCGCCGGCGACGGTGAACGTCCGCTGCGGCTCGCCGACGATGTCGAGCCGGACGGAGTGGCCGGCGTGGGGCGCGACGAGATTCTCGATGTCGACTCGGCCGCGTTCGCCCACGACCGTCAGGCGATTGCCGACTCGGCCTCCCGGCCCGAATGACGCGAACAGGCTGGCATCGACTCCGTCGGGGAACGCGAGCTCCGCCTCGATGGTCTCGTCCGCCCCCAGAGGATTGCGGACGGCGCTCGCCGAGACGACGGTGGGCTCGGAGCCGGCGAGCGTCCGCATCCAATGGGCGGGGTAGCAGCCGGCATGCAGGAGGACACCGCCCCCGACGGCGGGGTCGTGGAGCACGGAGCGGGGGTCGAAGGGGCGCGGGTCGCGCAGCTCGGCGGTGAGCGAGCGCAGCGGACCGAGCCGTCCCGAGCGGACGAGGGCGAGCACCTGCCGGAACAGCGGGTGGTAGCGGTAGTGGAACGCCTCGACGAGCCGAGCGGCGCCGGTGCCGGCGATCAGGCGGTGGGCGTCCTCGACGTTCGTCGTCGCCGGCTTCTCGACGAGGACGTGCTTCCCTGCGCGGAGCGCGGCCAGGGCCCACTCGGCGTGGTGGCTCGCCGCGAGGGCGATGTACACGAGGTCGATCAGCGGGTCCTCCACGACCCGCTCGTAGTGTTCGAACGCTCGCGCGATCCCATGCTTCTCCGCGAAGGCACCGGCTGCTCTCGGGCGCCGGGCGGCGATGGCGACGACCTCGACATCGGTCCGTCGAGCCGCCGGTCGCACCAGCGCCTCGGCTGCGATCGAGGCCGCGCCGAGCACTCCGATCCGGACCACCTCGCCGTCCTCGGTCATCTCGCCTCCTCGCCCTGGTGACGTTATCACCGAGGCTCCGGACCATCGCACGGTCCCGGTGCCCCATGTCTCCCGCCACCACGCGATACTGGACCCGTGGACAACGACGTTGGGGCCTTCCTCCGCTCCCGCCGTGCGCGGCTGGAGCCCCAGGACGCCGGTCTTCCCCCACGTTCGGGACGCAGCAGGCTCGTGGGTCTGCGGCGGGAGGACGTCGCGGCGCTCGCGAATGTGAGCGTCGACTACTACACGCGTCTCGAGCAGGGGAGGGCTGGGGCCGTGTCCGACGCGGTGCTCGACGCGATCGGCCGTGCCCTGCGCCTCGACGCGGTGCAGCGTGAGCACCTGGGCCGGCTCGCGCGTCCGGTCCACCCCATCGACGGAGCGGCGCCGCGCCCTCTCGGCGAGGATCACAGGCTGCTCCTCGACACGCTGACGGCGGCACCCGCCATCGCCATCGACGCCGCCATGGACGTCCTCGAGGCCAACGCCCTCGCCGTTGAACTCTTCGGCATACGCTCGTCCGGTGCGGCGCCGGTCAACGCCGCACGCCTCGCCTTCGCAGACGGCGTCACCGCCGGTCGTATCCGTAACAGGGAGGTCGTTGCGGCCGCCTCCGTCGCCCACTTGCGCTACCAATCGGCACGCGTCCCGGAGGACGGCCGGATCTCGGCTGTCGTGGACGAGCTGTCGGCATCGAGCGAGGAGTTCCGCGTGCTCTGGGCGCAGCAGGACGTGCGCGGTGCAAGCTCGATCGAGATCGTGATCGACCACCCGGAGGTCGGCTCCCTCGAGCTCCGTAATCTGTGGCTCGTCTCTCCGTTGGAGCCCGAGACCATGATCGTGGTCTATCTCGCCCGTGAGGGATCGGCGGCCGCGGATACGCTGGCCCGGCTCTCCGCGCGCATCGCCGCCCGTATCGCGGCTCCAGGGCGCTAGGCGGTGAAGGGCGCCGGAGGCTCGGCCGGCGCGACCGGCGCGGTCGCCCGGATGCGCATCGCGTCGGAAGCCGCGACGTAGCCGCGTTCGACCGCGGCGTTGTAGCCGCCGTACTGGAAGTCCGAGACCGCGAGGACGACACGGCCCTCCGGAGCGAGGATATCGTCGAGGATTCCGTACCGGCCGGGCCTGACGAAGGCGGTGCCGCCCCGTGAGTAGGGGTCGCCGACCCAGTCGTACGCGACGACGTCGTTGATCCGCTCGACGGGCACATCGATGAGCTCGGAGAACAGGGCCGCGACGGCGCGCGCGTCACTGTGGTCGAGTGTCGGGTCGACGCTGAACGCGACGACCTGGGTCAGGCCGTCCTCCCGCACGAGGTCCCTCCGGACGTGGATGAGCGGATGGTTCTCGTAGTCGTAGCGCTGGAGGTACAGCGAGTCCACGGGTCCCTCGATCAGTGCGAAGAGCTTCACGAACGCGTTCGGCGTCTGCGTGCCGGCTCGCGATGTGGCGAGCTTCGCGTCGGAGAGACCGGTCGGGAAGTCGATCGTCGGCAGCACGTTGCCCGGGGTCGCGACGATCGCGACATCGGCAACGTATTGCGCGCCCGTCGAGTCGGTCACGACGACGCGATCGCCCTCGTCACGGACCGACGTGACCGCCGAGTCGAAGCGCACGTCCGCGCCGGAGTCGGCAACGATTCTCTCCACGAGGGACTGGACCCCACCGACCACGCGAAAGCCGGACCGCGTGCGCAGCATCTCGGGAACACCGCCGGCCCACGCCGTGAGGAACGCGATCCAGGCGGCCGATCCCTCCGCCGGCGTGCCGCCCGAGATCATGCCGAAATACGGGCGCAGCCACCGGGCCTCGTCGACGCTCACATCGAGCTGGGAGAGCCTGTCCTCGATCGACAGACCATCGAAGCGCGCCACGAGCTCGGGTCGTAAGGTGGGCCGGTACGGCTGCGGGAAGGCGGACGGGAAGTCGCCGGCGAACGCGCTGAGCCCGGAGACCATCTGCGCGAAGCCCTCTCGCGCCGTATAACGGTAGGTGCGCTCCCCCTCGCGCACGGCATACGTCTCGAACGCGGGGGTCGGGGTGACATCGAGTCGGTAGCGGCCGATCTCCGCCCAGATGAACGGCTCGGACCAGTGCACGTTCTGACCGCCGAGGTCGGTGCGCTCGCCATTCACGATGGGTGTGTATGCGCGGCCGCCCAGCCGATCGCGCGCCTCGAGGAGCACCGTGCGCACACCGCGGTGCTGCAACTCGCGCGCGGCGATGGCACCGCCGATTCCCCCGCCGATGACGATGACGTCGGTCTCCGTGATCACTGTGTCTCTCCTCCTCCGTGCCGGGCATCGTCGTCCGCTCTGAGCCGCGGCGGGGTTGTGGCCGAGAGCGGCTCCGGCCCGTCCGATCTGATGACGTACTGCTCGCCGATGAGTCCGGACCGGCGGGTACCCGGGTCCCACGGGGCGGCGTGCACGGCGACGACGGCGCCGATCTCGAGGGGAACCTCGTTGCCCTCGTCGACCGCGATGCCCTCGTCCATCGCAAGCCCCATGCCGTGGCCGAGCCGTCCCCATGCCTCGAATCCGGCGGAGCGCAGCGCGGCGGTTCCGGCCGTCCAGATGTCGTGTCCCGTCGCGCCCGGTCGCAGAGAAGACACCATGGCGTCGACGCTTGCGACACCGGCGTCGAGCAGTCGCCTCCCGGGCGCATCCGGTGTCCCGCTCGACCAGGTCCTCGCGAGCTGCGCGACGTAGCCGCCGACGCGTCCGTTCACCTCGACGCTCACCACTCCCTGCTCGGGAATGGTGCGCTCGCCCTGGAAATACCACCACATCCATGGGTCGGAGCCGGCGTTCATGATGACCAGCGCGTCCTCGGCCCCGGCCTCGACGGCGGTGGCGCGCGCGGCGGACTGGGCGAGGCGGTTCGAGGTGCCGGCGGTGGCCCGCGCCTGGAAGGCGAGCATCCCGGCGTCTGCGGCGGTCTGAGCGGCGGACAGCAGTTCGATCTCGTGCTCCGACTTCACCGCCCGCGCCCGGTCGAGCGCGCTCCGACCCGAACCAGAGGCGTCGGCGGCGGCAGCGTCGACGACGTCGTGCTCGGGAAGGTGGTCGCGCAACATCGAGATGTCCTCGAAGCGGCGCCCGCTCGCGACCCGGGCACCGGGCTGCGCGACGTCGCGCACGGCCTCCAGGTGCATCTCGATCCGTGCACGGTCGTCGTTCCACACCGCCCGGTGGACAAAGGCATCCAGCGGGATCGTGCCGTCCAGCTCGCGGTTGACGCGCGCCAGCAG
>CAKTZW010000215.1 GCA_934636065.1 uncultured Labedella sp. | reverse complement strand
GGTCGAACAGCACACGCAGCGGCGCGCGCTCGGCCTGTTCGGCGAACCGCGCGTCAACGTGCTGGCCCTGAACCTCGACCTCGACCAGGAGGCGGGAGTAGCTGTGGCGGGCGAAACCGGGCATACTCGCTGAACCATGCCGCAGGACCGACGACCCGACCCCGATGCATTGCTGGCGCAGATGCGCGAGCAGGAACGGCGCGCCGCGCGCGGACGCCTGCGTATCTATTTCGGCGCCTCGGCCGGCGCCGGCAAGACCTACGCCATGCTGGAAGAGGCGCTCAAGCTGCAAGGCGAGGGCAGGGCGCCGCTGGTCGGCATCATCGAGACCCATGGCCGGCGCGAGACCGCGCGCCTGCTCGAGCTCAAGGGCCACGTCGTCAGCCGCAGCGGCGACCACCTGTGCATCGGTCTGCCGTTCCACCTCATGGGACTCGAGATCCCCGGGACGATCGCGGATGCCGCCGCCGGACGTCCGGTCTCCGACCCCAGCAGCGAGCGCACCACCATGATCGCGCGCGCCGCGGTGGATCTTCCTGCGGGAACCTCGCTCCGCGTCGCGGGACACCATCACGAGATCGCCGGCACCACACCCGCGCTCGTCGCCGCGGACGCGGCCGACGCGGGGCTCGTTCCCTACTACCTGCTCGGCGGCACCCGTGTGAGGCGGGGCGTCACGGCGGGTGCGCCGCTCCACTTCGACGACGTCGAGGGCATCGACCCGCTGCTCCTCGACCTCGCCGCTCTCGACCGAACGACCGACAGCGTCCTCGCCACCGAAGGAGTCTCATGACCACCCCCGCACGCGCCCTCGTCGATCCCAGCTTCTCGCTCGGCGAGATCGATCCACGGGTCTACGGATCGTTCGTCGAGCACATGGGACGCTGTGTCTACGACGGAATCTACGATCCCCAGCATGCGACCGCCGACGCCGATGGATTCCGCGGCGACGTCGCCGAGCTCGTTCGTGAGCTCGGCCCCACGATCATCCGCTACCCCGGGGGCAATTTCGTGTCCGGCTACCGGTGGGAGGACGGCGTCGGTCCCCTCGAGGACCGCCCCGTTCGTCGCGACCTCGCCTGGAAGAGCATCGAGCCGAACCTCGTCGGCACGAACGAGTTCCTCCGCTACTGCCGGCGCATCGGCGCCGACCCCATGATGGCCGTGAATCTCGGCACCCGGGGCATCGAAGCCGCAACCGCCCTCGTCGAGTACACGACCATCGACAAGGGCTCGTACTGGTCCGATCTCCGCCGCTCGCACGGCGTCGCCGAGCCGTGGGACATCCGCGTGTGGTGCCTCGGGAACGAGATGGACGGCCCCTGGCAGCTAGGGCACAAGACGGCATACGAGTACGGCCGACTCGCCGCCGAGACCGCGGTCGCGTTGCGCCGCATCAAGCCAGACCTCGAACTGGTCGCGTGCGGGACCTCCAAGCCGATCATGCCGACGTTCGCCTCATGGGAGGCGCAGGTCCTGGAGCAGGCCTACGATCACGTCGACTACATGTCGATGCATATGTATGTCGACCCGGACCGCACCGACGACGTCCAAACTCTGCTCGCCGCGGGCGTCGAGATCGATTCGTTCATCGATTCGGTCATCGCCAGCGCCGACTACGCCCGCGCGGCTGGACGTCATTCGAAGGTCATGCCGCTGTCGTTCGACGAGTGGAACGTCTGGTACAACTCTCGCCCACGCGAGATCGGCGTCTGGCCGTTCGCGCCCGAGCTCATCGGGGACATCTATTCGATGGCCGATGCGCTCGTCGTGGGGAGTTTCCTCAATTCGATCCTCCGCCACTCGGACCGCGTGCGGATGGCCTGTCTCGCGCAACTCGTGAACGTAATCGCCCCCATCCGCACCGAGCCCGGTGGAGGCGCCGTGTGGCGGCAGTCGACGTTCTACCCGTTCGCACTCGTGAGCCGATACGGACGCGGCGAGTCGCTGCGCGTCGGCGTGCAGGCCGGACGGCACGACACTTCGCGTCACGAGGACGTTCCCGACCTCGACATCGCCGCCGTCCGCGATCCGGAGACGGGGTCGCTGACCTTCTTCGTCGTCAATCGCAGCCTCGAGCACACGATCCCGCTGGACCTCGCCGTCGGCGGCTTCCCCGGTTTCCACGATGCCGCGCGCATCGAGCACACTGTCCTCACCGCAGCGTCCCCGGAACTCACCAACAGCGCATCCACGACCGACGCGATCGCCCCGCGGGTGAAGCCGGTCGCGGCGTGGAACGGCGAGCCGGTCGCTCTCCCGCCGATGTCCTGGAGCATGGTGCGACTCCTGCCTGCCACAACAGATCACATCTGATCTAAAATTATTCACACAAAGTGTGAAGTATTGATAAACTGGGGGCGTTCTGACGGCACTGACGCCTCAGGACCGGCTGCTTCAAGGAGGAATCACATGGTTGTCCACACTCGCCGCGCGACCCGAGGCTCGGTCGGGGTCGGTATCGCCGCCGCCCTGGCTCTGACCCTCGGCGCCTGTAGTTCGCCCGGTGGGACCGATCGGTCGACCGACGAGAACGGTGTCACGACCGTCACCCTGTGGTCGTGGTACCCCGAGATCCAGCAGGTCGTCGACGTCTTCAACGAGAGTCACGACGACGTCCAAATCGATCTCGTCAACGCCGGCGTCGGCGAAGACGCGTACGCGAAGCTGCGTACCGCCCTCGAGTCGGGAACGGGAGCGCCCGACGTCATCCAGATGGAGCTCAGCGAACTGCCGAGCTTCCAGGTGATGGAAGGCCTGCTCGACATCGCCCCCTACGGCGCGAGCGACGTCGCCGACGACTACCCGGACTTCGCGTGGGACCAGGTCTCGCAGGGCGACGCGGTTTACGGCATTCCCGTCGACGCCGGTCCCATCGCGACGATGTACCGCGCCGATCTGTACGAGGAGTACGGTCTCACGCCCGCCACCACCTGGGACGAGTATCGTGCGAACGCCGAGACGCTCAAAGCCGCGGATCCCGACCTCTACATCTCGGCATTCCAGGTCGGAAATGCCTCGAACCTCGTCGGACTCATCCAGCAGGCCGGTGGCACCCCCTACGGGTACGACTTCGCGAGCCCCGACGATGTCACGATCGACTTCGACAACGACATCACCCGCAAGGTGCTCAACTACTGGGGTGACCTGATCGACGAGGGCCTCGTGCAGGCCTCCCCGTACCACTCGACCGAGTGGGACAACGGGATCGCGTCCGGCAACTACCTCACGACGATCGAAGCGGCATGGCGTCCCGGCTACCTCAGCAACGTCGCCGCGTCGACAGCCGGACAGTGGCGAGCAGCGCCGATCCCGCAGTGGGAGGCCGGCGACAACCTGCAGGGCAACCACGGTGGTTCCAGCTATGCGGTGACCCGCCAGACGGACACCCCCGAGGCATCCGCCCGCGTCGCGATCGAGATCTTCGGCTCGGAGGAGCCGTGGGAGGTCGGAATCGAGGAGGCCTCGCTCTTCCCCGTCTACAACCCGGTGGCGGAGTCGGACGCATTCCTCGAGCGCCCGTACGAGTTCTTCGGCGACCAGACGGCGAATGACGTGTTCGTCCCCGCGGCGCAGGATGTGAGTCCGCTTCAGTTCACCCCCTTCGACTCCTTCGCGAAGTCGACGATCAACGAGCAGGTCGCGTCCGCCGTCGCCGGCGACCAGTCGATGGACGACGCCGCCGCGGAGGTCCAGCGGATCCTCGTCGAGTACGCCCAGTCCGTCGGCCTCACCGTCACCGAGGGCTGACGCCCCGCGCCCGGCGCGGGGATCCCCCGCGCCGGGCGCGCCCTTCTACGTGGAGAACACACCCATGACGAACCTCATCACCGCGGAAGTCGTCGACGACGTCGCGAAGGCGGCCGATCCGAAGCGGTCGAAGCGCACGCGACGCAGGACTCAGGACGAACGGCGCGGACGGTTCGGTTGGGTGCTGCTCGCGCCCTTCGGCCTCACCTTCGTGCTGTTCCTGATCGTCCCACTGACCTATGCGTTGTGGCTCAGCTTGCACGCACGCTCCATCACGGGTGCGCAACGGTGGGCGGGTTTCGAGAACTACATCCGCGCGTTCGCCGATCCCTCCTTCACCGATGGACTCGGACGCGTACTCCTCTTCGGGGTGTTGCAGGCACCGATCATGCTGGCCGTGGCGCTCGTCCTCGCCCTGATGTTGGATGCCGTCACCACCCGCCTCTCACGCGTGTCTCGCATCGTCGCGTTCATGCCGTACGCCGTCCCCGCCGTCATCGGCGTGCTGATGTGGGGCTTCCTCTACAGTCCGCAGCTCGGACCCGCCGGCATCCTTACAGCGGTGTTCGGAGAGGCTGCTCCCGACCTGCTGGGTCCGAATCTGGTGCTGTACTCGCTCGTCAACGTCGTGACCTGGCAGATGACCGGGTACAACATGATCATCATCTACGCTGCACTGCAGGGTCTCCCCCGTGACATCTACGAGGCGGCTCGCCTCGACGGAGCCGGCGCGTGGAAGCTCGCCACGCAGATCAAGCTGCCACTGGTCGCACCGGCGGTCGTGCTGTCGACGGTGTTCACGATCATCGGAACCCTGCAGTTGTTCTCGGAGCCGAAGGTCATGCAGTCGACCAGGCCGGATGCCGTGCCCGCCGACTTCACGCCGAACATGTACGCCTACAACCAGGCCTTCCAGTACGGACAGTTCAACTACGCCGCAACGATCTCCTTCGTCCTCGGCATCGTGATCATCATCGGCTCCTACGTCTTCCTGTTCCTCACGCGCCGAAAGAGCGGACTCAATGACTGATATCGCCACGCGCAACCAGCCCGCCGTGAACCCCCGCCGCGCCTGTCGAAGCTCTTCCGCAT
>CAKTZW010000214.1 GCA_934636065.1 uncultured Labedella sp. | reverse complement strand
CGACGATGTCGTTCACCGTCGTGAGGTTGGCGACGAGGGCGAGCAGTCGCCCGAGGGCGGCGCCGGAGGAGCGCAGCACGGCCAGGGCGTCGGCGTCCCGCACGTGGGCGAGCCGCATTACGTCCTCGTCGTCGAGCGCACGGCCCAGCCGACGCCCGAGCTCTCCGGCGATCCCGGGCGTCGTCAGCATCGCCGAGGCGCACCCGACATGCCCCTCCTCGCAGCGCCACCCGTCCGGCGCGAGCGGCAGGTGGCCGGCGAGTCCCCCGCCGGAGTCCGGGCGAGCGACGACGCGATCGTCGATGACGAGACCGTACCCGACACCGGTCCCCACCGTGACGACGGCGACGTCGCGGAGCCCGCGCCCCGCGCCGAACCAGTGCTGGGCGCGGGTGAGTGCGAGCACGTCGTTCTCGATCACGAGCCGCGTCCCCTCCGCCACGGCGAGCAGGTCGCGCAGTGGCACGTCGCGCCATCCGAGGTAGGGCGCCTGCCGTACGACGCCGTCGGCGTCGACGAGCCCCCCGATGCCGACACCGATCGCGAGCAGCGTGTCATCCGCGACAGCCTCCGCCACGAGCGAGGTGACGAGAGCGGCGACAGCCGTCGGATCGCGATCGGTGATGGGCCGCTCGAGCTGCCGGAGCACCCCGGCGCGGAGGTCGGTGGCCACGACGGCCGCCGAGTCGCCCGTCAGCTTCACCCCGACCACCACCCCGAGATCCAGCCGGACGTCGAGCGGACGGACGGGTCGACCGAGCGCCCGCTCCTCGGGGCTCGATCCCTCCACGACGAATCCCGCGTCCACGAGCGACGCCGTCAGTCGCGAGAGGCTCGCCGGCGACAGTCCCAGGCGTCGGCCGAGCTCCGCGCGCGACACGGGACCGTGGATCAGGATCTGCCGGGCGAGCTCCCGGGCCGACGGGATCAGCCCGTGCGTCATGACACGCTCCATCCCGCCCCTCTCGCCGTCGCGGCCGTGCTTGACCGCCTTTTATGTCTACCGTAGAAATAAAGCATGCACCGAGGCGACATGCAGGGACGCGACATGCTCCATCTCCGACGCGGCGGCACGAGCATCGTCCTCGATCTCGCGACACCCCTCCCCACGATCCTCTGGTGGGGTGAGGATCTCGGGGAGATCTCGGACGCCGAACTGAGCGGGATCGCCACGGCGTCCGTCCCGCAGCGCGCATCCGGCGGCCTCGACGATCCCGCACCCCTCACCCTCCTGCCGCAGAACGCGGACGGCTGGCTCGGCGCACCCGCGCTGCGCGGCCACCGCACGGGCGGACTCGGGTTCTCGCCCGCGCTGCGCACGACCGACGTCGAGGTCGACGATGCGGCGTCGAGCGTCGTGGTCCACGCCGCCGACCCGGCGGCCGGGCTCGCGGCCGAGTTCCGCCTCGCACTCGGACCGAGCGGCGTCGTCACGAGCGCGATCGAGCTGCGGAACACCGGCGAGGACGACTACACCCTCGACGGACTCGTCGTGACCCTGCCGGTGCCGCCGTCGGCCCGCGAGATCCTCGACACGACCGGGCGACACCAGCATGAGCGCTCGCCCCAGCGGCACGCGTTCACGATCGGCACGCACGAGCGGTCGAGCCACAAGGGCCGCCCCGGCGCCGACGCGACCCTGCTCGTCGTGGCCGGCGAGCCCGGTTTCGGCTTCGAACGCGGCCTCGCCCACGCTGTGCACGTCGCCTGGAGCGGCAACCACGTCGTCCGGGCCGAGAAGCGCGTCACGAGCGAGTCGCTGCTCGCGGGCGGGGAGCTGCTCGACTCCGGCGAGATCGTGCTCGGGCCGGGCGAGTCCTACTCCACGCCCCCGGTGCTGGGCTCCTGGGGCGACGGCCTCAACGCCCTCTCCGCGCGACTGCACGAACACATCCGTTCCCGCCGGAACCACCCGCGCCGGCCGCGACCGGTCACCCTCAACACGTGGGAGGCCGTCTACTTCGACCAGAACTTCGCCGGACTCGCGGACCTCGCCGACGTCGCCGCCGCGATGGGGGCCGAGCGCTTCGTCCTCGACGACGGCTGGTTCCTCGGCCGCCGCGACGACACGACCTCGCTCGGCGACTGGATCGTCGACGGGACCATCTGGCCGGACGGTCTCCGTCCACTCGCCGACCACGTGCGGGCCCTCGGCCTCGAGTTCGGGCTCTGGTTCGAGCCGGAGATGGTCAACCTCGACAGCGAGCTCGCGCGGGCTCACCCCGACTGGATGCTCGCGGTGGCCGGCCGGACGCCGCTGCCCGGCCGCGGCCAGCACGTGCTCGACGTCGCGAACCCGGCGGTCTCGGCGTACCTGCTCGAGCGGATCAGCACCCTCGTCGACGAGCTCGACATCGCCTACATCAAGTGGGACCACAACCGGGACGTCGTCGACGGCGCCTCGTCCACGACCGGGCGGGCCGGCGTGCACGCGGCGACCCTGGCGCTCTACGACCTCCTCGCCGAGCTGAAGCGCCGCCACCCGGGCCTCGAGATCGAGTCGTGCGCGTCCGGCGGCGCTCGGGTCGACCTGGGCATCCTCGAGCACACGGACCGGGTGTGGACGAGCGACTGCATCGACCCGATCGAACGACTCGACATCCAGCGCTACACCGGGCTCCTGCTGCCGCCGGAGCTCATGGGCGAGCACGTCAGCGGACCGACCTCCCACTCGACGGGCCGGACGCTCGGCCTGGACCTCCGCGCCGCCGGTGCGATCTTCGGGCACTTCGGCGTGGAGTGGGACGTGAGGGAGGCCTCGCCCGCCGTTCGCGCCCACCTCGGGGCGTGGATCTCGGCGCACAAGCGCTGGCGGGACCGGCTGCACACGGCTCGGACGGTGCACGTCGACGTGACCGATCCCGCGATCGACCTCCGCGGCGCGGTCAGCCCCGACCGGTCGTGGGGGCTCTTCGCGCTCACGCAGGTCACGACGGGAATCGCCCACCCGCCCGGTCGATTCACGCTCGCGGGGCTCGACCCCGACCGGACCTACACGGTCAGCGTGCCGGAGCCGCTGCCTCCCGTCCTCGGCCCCGGCCAGTCGCCGCTCCCCTGGGCGGTCGACGGCGCGACCCTCTCGGGGCGGACGCTGATGTCGGTCGGCCTGCAGCGACCGATCCTCTTCCCGCAGCACTCGATCCTCGTCGAGGTCACCTCCGCCTGACCGCGGCTGCCGGCGCCCCGCCTGCCCGGGGCCCCTCAACCCAGCGAGGTCGCCACTTTGTGCGCCTTACCGCCGGTCCACGCGACGCACACCGCGCAAAGTGGCGACATCGCGGGCGGTGGGCAGGAGGGTCAGCCGATCGCGTCGAGCGCGGCGACGTCCGCGGCATCGAGAGCCACGGCCGCTCCCGCGACGTTCTCGCGCAAATGGGCGACCGACGACGTCCCCGGGATGAGCAGGATGTTCGGTGAGCGCTGCAGCAACCAGGCGAGAGCGACCGACATGGGCGTCGACTCGAGGCGTGTCGCGACCGCGGAGAGCGTCGAGGACTGCAGCGGACTGAACCCGCCGAGGGGGAAGAACGGCACGTAGGCCACTCCCTCCTCGTTCAGCCGGTCGACGAGCACGTCGTCGTGCCGGACGGCGAGGTTGTACATGTTCTGCACGCTCACGATCGGTGCGATCGACTGCGCCTCCGCCACCTGTTCCGCGGTCGCGTTGCTCACGCCGAGGTGGCGGATGAGCCCGGCGGCCTGCAACTCGACGAGGGTCTCGAACGCCTCCCCGATCGGCTCGGGACGGGGTCCCGACGCGTCGCCGAGCCGCAGGTAGACGAGGTCGAGCACCTCGACGCCGAGCGTCGCGCGATTATCCTCGACCTGTCGGCGCAGGTCTTCAGGGCGACGCGCGACGGGCCAGCCGCCCTCCGGATCGCGAGTGCCACCCACCTTGGTCGCGATGTGGAGCGATTCCGGATAGGGGTGCAACGCCTCCCGGATCAACCGGTTCGTGACACCCGGTCCGTACGCGTCGCTCGTGTCGATGTGCGTGATCCCGACCTCGACGGCCTCGCGGAGCACGGCGAGCGCGCCATCACGGTCGGCGGGCGGCCCCATCACCCCGGGCCCGGTCAACTGCATCGCACCGTACCCGAAGCGCGAGACCGCGAGGTCGCCGAGCCGGCCGGTGCCGCCGGGGAGCGTGGAGTGTGTCGTCGTCATCTGGAGCCTGCCTCTCGTCGCGAGCGAACCGACCGGCCGCTCGGGTTACCATCCTGATCGGGGCTGCTTCCCGATGGGAAGAAGGCACCTGGAAGTGCGTAGGTCACCGGAAGGAAGGATGCAACATGACGACGAGGACGGCGACGCAGTCGAGGGCCGAATCGAAGCAGCGGTACGACGCCTTCCTCGCGGCGTGCCCGAGCCGGCAGTTGCTGGACCGCATCTCGGACAAGTGGGCGACTCTCATCCTGTGCGCGCTGGCGGGTGGCAGACAGGGCGGAGCGGCCATCGAGTTTCCGGCGGGTCCCGAACCGCTGCGCTTCTCGGAGCTGTCCCGTCAGATCGCCGGGGTGAGCCAGAAGATGCTGACCCAGACCCTGCGGTCGTTGGAGCGCGACGGACTCGTGACCCGGACCGTGACGCCGACCGTGCCGGTCACCGTGACCTACGAGATCACCGAACTCGGTCTCTCCCTGCATCGGACCGTTCGACAGCTCAAGGTGTGGGCGGAGCGGATCGGCGTGCCGATCATCACCGGCTCCGAGGGCAGCGACGCCGCCAGCCTCGTCTGGGAAGGCGTCAAGCGCGGCACCGCGATCGGCACCGACGTGCTGATCGTCGACACCGCCGGCCGCCTCCAGAACAAGGCGGGGCTGATGGACGAACTCGCCAAGATCCG
>CAKTZW010000213.1 GCA_934636065.1 uncultured Labedella sp. | reverse complement strand
GGTGGACTCAGTGCTCACCATACGCCGTGTGTCGAATCGGGTGTGATGAGGGTGGGGAGAGGGCCGCCGGGACGTGAGTCGTCCCGGCGGCCCTCCGTGTCAGGCGCCTATTCCGACGGCCAGCCCGCCTCGATCTGCTCGAGCACGGCCTCGGTGTCCGAGCCGTTGATCCAGTCGATCATGCCCTTCCAGAACGAGCCGGCACCGACGGCGCTCGGCATCAGGTCGGACGCGTCGAAGCGGAAGGTGGTCTCGGGGTCCTGGAGGATCTCGATGGCCTGCGTGAGGATTCCGCTCGAGGCGTTCTCCGGGTCGAGTCCCGTGTTGGCGGAGATCACGCCGCCGAGCGCGACGCGGCTGTTCGCCCACTCCGGCGTCGACAGGTACTCGAGCACCGCCTGGGTGTCGGCATCGTCGCTGAACGCACCGACGATCTCGCCGCCGCCGGTGACGGCCTGCGAGCCGTCGATCGACGGGGTCAGGAACGCCCAGACGTCGCCGTCCTCGGCCACCGTCGCACCGGCGTCGGTGATGAAGCCGTCGAAGAACGAGGCCTGGTGGTGGAGGGCGCACGTGCCGTCGGCGAGGACGCCGGCGACGTCACCGAAGGGCGTCGTGTTGATCGAGGCCACGTCTCCGAGTCCCGCGTTCACGTAGTCCGGGTTCTTGAGGATCTGGCCGACGGCGTCGAACGCCTCGGCGATCTCGGGGTCGGTGAACTTGACCTCGTTGGCGACCCACTTGTCGTAGACCTCGGGGCCCGACTGGCGCAGGACGAGGTCCTCGACCCAGTCCGTGCCCGGCCAGCCGGTGGCGGCGTCGGAGCCGAAGCCGGCGCACCACGGAGCCGTTCCGGTCGACTCCTGGATCGTGGCGGTGAGGTCCACGAGCTCCTGGTAGGTCGTCGGGACGGCCCAGCCGTTCTCCTCGAACTGCGAGGGCGAGTACCAGACGAAGCCCTTGACGCTCGCCATGAGCGGCGCGCCGTAGAAGGTGCCGTCGACCGTGCCGTAGGCCTTCCAGTCCTCGGACCAGTACTCGTCGACGTTGTCCTCGACGGCCGAGGGGGCCGGCTTCAGGTAGTCGCGGTTCGCGAGGTCCGCGAGCAGACCGGGCTGCGGGAAGATCGCGATGTCGGGCGCGTTGCCGCCCTGTGCGCGAACGGAGATCTGCGTCTCGAACTCCTTGGAGGACTCGTAGACGATGTCGATGTCGTTCTCTTCCTCCCAGTCCTTCCAGGATTTCTCGAGAAGCTCGGCCTCGGTGTCGGCGATGGTGCCGTAGACGGTGACCTCGCCGTCGCCCTCTCCGCCTCCGCCGCCGTTTCCGGCGCCGGGTCCGCCGGAACAGGCCGTGAGGGCCAGGCCCATCACGCCGATCGTGGCGATGGGTGCGAGAACCCGCCTCCGTGAAGTGATTCGCATCAAGTGCCTCCTCGTTGAGTGTGTGCGCAGCGACGCGTTTGGGCCGCAGGCTCGGGTCGATCTCCGACGCGTCGGGAACCGGTTCCATGCACACGTTATGGCACGCTCCGGCGATGCACAACTCGGCAAGATCACAAAACGATATACCTGTGGTCACTGGGTGAGAGCGCTCTCAAAGCCCTCACGTCCCGACACCGTTGCCGCTCCCCCGATCGGCATGAGAGCGCTCTCTTCCGAAGCCCCCCTCCCGGATCGGGAACCGTTTCCATTCCCGGGCCTCCGTGCGTTAGCCTCAGGTGCTGAGCCCAAGGGAGGGATGCACGGACATGAGCGGAATCTCGGACGTCGCGCCCAACGCCGGCGTCTCGAAGTCCACCGCGAGCCGGGCCCTCACGGGGGGCGGATACGTGTCCGAGCCGACGCGCGAGCGCGTCCTCGCCGCGGCACGTCGCATCGGCTACGTCGCGTCCCCCAACGCCGCGAGCCTCGTCACGGGCCGGACGAAGAACGTCGGCGTCATCATCCCGTTCGTGAATCGCTGGTACTTCGGAGAGGTCCTCGAGGGGATCGAGGACGCCCTCCTCGCCTGCGACTACGACCTGACGCTCTACAACGTGCGGCCCGGCACCACGTCGCGGGAGCGGATCTTCGATCACTTCCTCGCGCGCAAGCGCTTCGACGGCATCATCACCGTGGGGATCGACCCCTCGCAGGAGGAGCTCGACCGGCTGCTCTCGCTCGATCGACCCGTCGTGTCGCTCGGCGGTCGGTTCGACGGGATCAGCTCCGTGTCCGTCGACGACGTCGCCGTCTCCCGTCTCGCGACGGAACACCTCATCGGCCTCGGACACACCCGCATCGTCCACGTCGGCGGGGAGCGCACGGACGACCTCACCGGCTCGGTCCACGGACGGCGTCTCCGGGGTTACCTCGACGCGATGCGCGACGCCGGACTCGAATCCGAGGCCCTGTTCGTCCCCGGGCGGATGTCGGTGCCGGGCGGCTACGCGGCCGGTGTCCAGGTCCTCAGCGACCGGCGGGCGCGGCCCACGGCGGTCTCGGCCGCGTCCGACGAGGTCGCGGTGGGGACGATCATCGCCGCCCGCCGGACGGGCGTGCAGGTCCCCTCCGAGCTCAGTGTCGCGGGGGTGGACGGGCACGAGTACGCAGAGATGTTCTCGCTCACCACGGTCGAGCAGTCACCGCGCGAGCAGGGGACCGCGATCGTCGACCTCCTCATGGACGCTCTCGAGGGGCGGAGGGAGACGACGGTCGCGCTCCCCCACCCCACGCGACTGGTCGTCCGCAGCTCGACGGCGCCGCCCCGGAGTTGACGGCAGGGCGGGGTCAGGCGTCGCCGGTCCCCACGGCCTGAGCCTTCTCCACGGGATCCGTCACCGGGTCGTCGACGCGACCGAGCGCGCGACGGCCGACGAGCAGGACCACGAGCGCGAGGAGCGCCGATCCGGCGGCGGTGGCGTACGGCGCGGGCGTGCCGAGGAGGCGCGCGAGCTCCGCGGCGACGGGCGGGGCGACCGCTCCGCCGAGGAAGCGCACGGCCGAGTACGCCGACGACGCGACCGAGCGCGGCAGGTCCGTCGCCTCCATGACGGCCTCGGTGAGCACCGTGTTGATGACGCCGAGCACGAGGCCGCCCACGACCACGCACGCCACGATGCCCGGGAGCGACTCGGCGAGGAGCGCGATGGCCGCGAGATCGGCGGCGAGGACGACGAAGCCGACGGCGAGCACTGACGTGCGTCGGATGCGACGGGTGAGCACGGGGGCGAGCGCGACGCTCGTCACGGCGAGGGCGATGCCCCACCCGAAGAACACGAGACCGAGGGTGAACGCGTCGTCGACACCGAGCTCCTCGAGCGCGAACGGTGTGTACGCGAGCAGCACGAAGAACGCGATGTTGTAGAAGAGCGCGCTGATCGCGAGGATCGCGAGAGCCGGCCGGCGGAGGGCGCGGAAGGGAGCCGACAGCGGCTGGGGCGCCGGACGCTCCCCGTCGCTCCGCAGCAGGGTGGAGATGGCGATGAACCCGATCGCCATGAGCGCCGCCGTGCCGAAGAAGGGTCCGCGCCAGCTGACGGAGCCGAGCAGCCCGCCGACGAGCGGCCCGATCGCGATACCGAGGCCGAGGGCGGCCTCGTAGAGGACGATCGCGGCACCCGTTCCGCCGGACGTCGCGCCGACGATCGTCGCGAGAGCCGTGGAGATGAAGAGGGCGTTGCCGAGCCCCCAGCCGGCCCGGAATCCGATGACCGCCTCCACCGAGTTCGACGCGCCGGCGGCGACCGCGAAGACGACGATGAGGGCCAGGCCGAGCAGCAGGGTCCGCTTCGCCCCGATGCGACTGGACAGCCAGCTCGTCACGAGCATCGCGAGGCCCGTGATGAGCAGGTAGCTCGTGAACAGCAGCGAGGTCTGCGTGGGAGTCGCCTGCAGGTCCGCGGCGATCGCCGGGAGGATCGGGTCGACGAGCCCGATCCCCGTGAAGGCGACGACGCACGCGAAGGCGACGGCCCAGACACTCCGGGGCTGGTGGAGGATCGATCCCGAGGAGGATCCCGCGCCGGTCACGCGCTCTCCCCCTCGAGCGCCGCGGTCGCCGCGACCGTCGCCCGCTCGTCGAGGATGGCGACGACGCGCCGCATCGCCGCCAGGTCGTCGGCGTCGAGGTCCGAGAAGACGGGCAGCAGGGCGTCGGCGAGGGTGTCGCGCCAGTCCGTCAGGGCGGTGAGGCCCTTGGGAGTCGCCGCGATGAGCCAGGCGCGCTTGTCCTCGACGTCGACGATGCGCTTGATCCAGTCGAGGTCGTCGAGGTTCCTCACGATCTTCGTCATCGTGGGCTGACTCACACGACTGAGGCGGGCCAGTTCGCCGAGCCGGATGGGGCCGTAGGAGGACAGCGCGCTCAGGGTGCGCCAGACGGCGGGCGATCGCTGATCGTCGGTCGCCGTGGCGGCGAGTCGCGTGAGTCGGTGGCTGCTCGAGACGAGCTCGCCGAGGAGGTTCTTGAGATCGGTGTTCTGGTTGCTACTCACGTGGACCCACTTTACATAGCCCAGCTATGCACTTCCCCGCGAGGGGACATGAAAACGGAGATGGTGCACGTCGTTACATGCACCATCTCCGTTTTCATGCCGTGACGGCGAGGAGGGCGGACGGCGGAAGGGCGCCGTCCCGGAGGACGACGCCCTTCTGCGTGGTACCGCGAGCGGGCCGGAGCCCGCACCGCTCCTCAGCGATTCCCCCGAAGGGGACTGCTCACTTGAGGGTGACGGTGGCGCCGGCCTCTTCGAGAGCGGCCTTCGCCTTGTCAGCGGCTTCCTTGTTCGCGCCCTCGAGGACGGCCTTGGGGGCTCCGTCGACGACGGCCTTGGCCTCACCGAGACCGAGCGAGGTGAGCTCGCGGACGGTCTTGATGA
>CAKTZW010000212.1 GCA_934636065.1 uncultured Labedella sp. | reverse complement strand
GCGGCCGCCTGCCCCGCGGCATCGAGCGCCCAATCCGCCAACACGGCTGTTCGGCAGGTCGACATCGATGTGGCAAATGCCGGCGCGCCGCTCGACCGCTCGTTCGACCTCTCCGTCGGGTCGGTGGTCGCGTTCGTCGGCGCGATGTCTGGTGTGTTCGCGGTGAACTGGGGCTGGCCCTGGTGGGCGAGCATCCTGGCGAGCCTCGTGCTCGGCGCCCTGGTGGGCGCCTGGCAGGGGTTCTGGGTCGCGTACGTGGGCATACCCGCGTTCATCGTGACGCTCGCGGGAATGCTCATCTTCCGCGGCGGCAATCAGTACATCGGCGCGGCGACCGCGGTCCCGGTCCCCGAGGGCTTCACGATCATCGGCGCCGGCTATCTCCCCGAGGTCGGTCCGGACACGGGCTACAACAACCTCACGCTGGTGCTCGGCTTCCTCGCCGTCATCGCGATCGCGTGGCGGGAGTGGCGAGCCCGGCGGACGCAGGCGGAGATGAACTCGGAGATGGCGCCGCTATGGGTCTCGATCGCCCGCGTCGTGCTCATCGGTGCCGTCATCCTGTACGCGGCGTTCCTCTTCGCCGGCGGCCGCATCGGGACGAGCTTCCCGGTCTCGGGCCTCATCCTCGTCGCCCTCGTGATCGGCTACTCGTTCCTCACGCGCAACACGATCATCGGCCGCCACATCTACGCCGTCGGCGGCAACTCGCACGCCGCAGAACTCTCGGGCGTCAAGTCCAAGCGCGTCAACTTCTTCGTGATGATGAACATGTCGATCCTCGCCGGCCTCGCCGGAATGATCTTCATCGCCCGTGCCGGCGCCTCCGGCGGTCAGGACGGGAACGGCTGGGAGCTCGACGCGATCGCCGCCGCCTTCATCGGCGGCACCGCCGTCGCGGGCGGCGTCGGAACGGTCATCGGCGCGATCATCGGTGGTCTCGTGATGGCGTTCCTCAACAACGGCCTGCAGCTCGTCGGCGCAGGCGCGGACCTCGTCCAGATCATCAAGGGCCTCGTGCTCCTGATCGCCGTCGCGATCGACGTCTACAACAAGACGCAGGGCCGCTTCTCGATCATCGGTGTGTTCACCTCGAAGCGGCGCGGTGGGTCGAACGACCAGACCCCGACCCCGTCGACCGGCACTCCCGACACGGCGAAGCCCGGTGCCGTGACGGTCAACAACTGAGCCTCTCCAATCCCCCCACAACCCCATCACCCAAGAGAAAGTGAAAGAAATGCGCAGAACAGCACTCGCAACCGTGGCGCTCGCCTCGGCTGCTGCGCTCGTCCTCGCCGGCTGCTCCAGCCGGTCGGCGGATGAGGCGTCCGGCGGAAGCGGCGAAGAGGCCGGTTTCGCAGCGGACTCGCTCATCGGCGTCGCGCTTCCCGCGAAGACGTCGGAGAACTGGGTCCTCGCCGGTGACCTCTTCACCGAGGGTCTCGCGGATGCCGGCTTCGAGTCCGACGTCCAGTACGCGGCGGCGAGCGGCACGGTCGCCGACCAGCAGTCGCAGATCCAGTCGATGGTGACGAAGGGCGCGAAGGTCATCATCGTCGGTGCTGCCGACGGCTCGCAGCTCGGCACGCAGGTCGCCGCGGCGAAGGAGGCCGGCGCCACGGTCATCGCCTACGACCGCCTCATCCTCAACACCGAGGACGTCGACTACTACGTCGCGTATGACAACGCCGAGGTGGGCCGTCTCCAGGGACAGGCTCTCCTCGACGGTATGAAGGCCAAGAAGCCGGAGGGCCCGTACACGGTCGAGCTCTTCTCGGGTTCGCCGGACGACGCCAACTCCGCGGTCTTCTTCGACGGCGCGATGGAGGTCCTCCAGCCCGCGATCGACAGCGGCGACGTCGTCGTCGGCTCGGGCCAGACCGACATCCAGCAGACCGCGACGCAGGGCTGGGAGGCCGAGAACGCCCAGAGCCGCATGGACTCGCTCCTCACGAGCACCTACACGGGTGACAAGCAGCTCGACGGCGTCCTCTCCCCGAACGACAACCTCGCCCGCGCGATCATCACGTCGGTGAAGGGTGCCGGCAAGGACCTCCCCGTCGTCACCGGTCAGGACTCCGAGGTCGAGTCGGTCAAGTCGATCATGGCCGGCGAGCAGTACTCGACGATCAATAAGGACACCCGCGCCCTCGTCGCGAAGGCCATCGAGATGGCCAAGCAGCTCCAGAAGGGCGAGGACGTCGACGTCAACGACGAGGAGTCCTACGACAACGGCAGCAAGATCGTTCCCGCGTTCCTGCTCCCGCCCGTCATCGTCACGAAGGACAACGCGGCCGAGGCCTACGCGAACGACCCGACGCTCGGGCCGATCGCCGAGGGCTGATCCGCAGCATCACAGCACCTCAGCAGTACAGAAACACAGCAGTACAGCAGGCCGCGAACGGGCGGGCCGGTCATCGACCGGCCCGCCCGTTCCGTTGTGCTCGAGAGGCTGCTCGGTGAGCGCTCAGTTCTCCCCACAGAGTTATCCCGGTCAGCGAGTGAGAGTATCCCAAAAGGTATCCTCGCGCCGACGGACATAGTGACGAGAGGAACAGGATCGAATGCGGAGCAGAGCCACAACGTCGCCCGACAAGACCCGCGTCTCGTCTCTGGTCGTAGCCTTCCTGCTCCTCGCGGTCATTGCGGCCCACGTGCCGTATCTGGCGCTGTTCGTGCCCGGATATGCGCGCGCGTCGTCGATTCGGTTCTCTTCCGCCGGCATGATTGGGCTCTGGACGGTGGCGTCCCTCGTGACCGTCCACTACGCGGTCGGCGTCGTTCTCGCCGCGACCGGGATGCCCCTCATCGGATGGTGGCAGTCCGCGCTGTAGCTGACGCGCGGCCGCGGGGTCGCCGCGACGTCAGGCAGCGCGCCCATGTCACACCGTGTCGCGGGCGGCGGCCGTCGCCGACCACACCGCGAACGCGGCGGCCGCCGACCACGCCTGCGGTCGGCAGGCGGCCGGGTAGGGGGTCGGCGCGGAGAAGTCCGCCGCCGCGTCCCCGGAGTGCAGCTCGGGCAGCCGGAAGTCGAAGCGCTCGGCGGCGGCGAGGAGTCCGTCCGAGAGGACGGCCGCCTCGGCGTGCCGACCCGCCCGGGCGAGCCCCCCGATCGCGATCGCCGTGTCGTGCGTCCAGACGCTGCCCCCGTGGTAGCTCAACGGCCAGTAGCCGTCGGCGCGAGTGGACAGCGTGCGGAGGCCGAAGCCCGACGACATCGTGGGTCCGACGAGGAGCTCCGCGACCGTGCGCTCCTCGTCGGGATCGAGGATGCCGGTCCCGAGGAGGTGGCCGATGTTGCTCGTGAGCGAATCGACGGGACGCTTGTGCGCGTCGAGGGCGACGGCCGGGTACCGGCCCTCCTTCGTCTCGACCCAGTAGGCGTCGGCGAACCGTCGCTTCAGCTCGGCCGCCCACGCCCGCAGCGCGTCCGTGTCGTCGCGCCCGTCGCCGAACTCGTCGAGGAGGCGGGCGCCCGCCATCACCGCCTCGTAGGCGTAGCCCTGGACCTCGCACAGCGCGATCGGTCCCTCGGCGAGTCGCCCGTCGCGCCACTGGATGGAGTCGCCCGAGTCCTTCCACCCCTGGTTGGCGAGGCCGTGACCGGTGAGGTCGACGTAGTCGAGGAACCCGTCGCCGTCGTTGTCGCCCGAGTCCACGATCCAGTCGAGGCACCCGCGCAGCGTGGGCAGGAGTTCGACGACCGCGAGCTCCGACATCCCGGCGTCGCGGGCGTCGGCGAGCAGGGCGACCCACAGCGCCGTCGCGTCGACGGTGCCGTAGTAGACGGGCGGGAGAGTCACGTTCTCCCCGGGGATGGAGAGGGGAGCGGAGCGGAGCTCGTGCATGATCTTGCCGGGCTGCTCCGCCGACTCCGGGTCGTGCGCATCGCCCTGCAGCCGCGCGAGCACGCGGAGCGTCGACGCGGCGAGCTCCGTCGTCACGGGTAGGAGGAATCGGGCGGCCCAGATCGAGTCCCGTCCGAAGAGCGTGAAGAACCACGGAGCGCCGGCCGCGAGGAACTCGTCGTCCGGGTGGTCGGGGAGGACGAGCCGGAGGGCGTCGAGGTCGTCGATCGCGGCGTCCATCCAGCGGTCGAGCCGCGGGTCGGCCGACCGCTCCCCCGGCCGTCGCCAGTCGACGTCCCGGCGTGGCGCGGCCACGACGAGCGAGGGGTCGTCGATCGCGACACGGATCGACCGGACGACGGTCGAGTGGGGTGCGACGCTCATGTCCCACTCGACGCGGAGGCCCGTCGGCGTCGAGGAGAGCGTGGCGCCCGCGGCGTCGATGCGGACCGTCGCGCCTCCCGCCGTGACGCGGGCGCCGGACCCGTCGACGTCGAGGGTCCAGTCCGCTCCGTCGACGACGCCCGCCTTGACGGACTGCATGGGGGAGGTGTCGACGTCGAGCTCCACCACGACGGTCGTCGCGATGTCGTGATCGACGCGGGAGACCAGTGAGAGGGACTCCTCGACGCAACCGGGGGAGACGTCCCGACGCCGTTCGAGCCGGACCCGCGGGTCGGCCCCGGCGTCGTCGAGGCCGCGGAGGAGCGACACGAAGGTCGCGCCGCTCGCCCCGCGCGGTGCGAGACCGATAGCCTCCGGCTCCGAGCCCCCGACGCTGACACGCAGTCCGGAGACGACTCGGGTGTCCCCGTGGTAGATCCCGTGGATCGGCGCGGAGCCCATGTCGCCGTCGTCCGCCGACCACGCCTGGGTCGGTGCCCGCAGCACCACGACGGAGTCATGCAGGAGCGGCTGGCGGGGGGTCGGATCCTGGTCTGCGGTCATTCCTTCACGGCCCCTTCGCTGGCGTTCATGATGCGTCGTTGGAAGATGAAGAACATCACGGCGACAGGGATCGTCATGATCGCCGCGGCCGCGAGCTTCAACGG
>CAKTZW010000211.1 GCA_934636065.1 uncultured Labedella sp. | reverse complement strand
GCGCATGGCCTTCGCGGTCTCCTGGGCGAGGCGACCGTACTCCTGCGCCGTCTTCCCGCCGATCTGCCACGGGCCGTCGAGCTCGTTGCCGAGGCACCACAGCTTGATGTCGAAGGGGGCCTCCGCGCCGTTCGTGCGGCGCAGGTCCGACCAGTAGGTCCCTCCGGGGTGGTTGGCGTACTCGACGAGAGCGCGCGCCTCCTCGACGCCGCGCGTCCCGAGGTTCACGGCCTCCATGATCTCGACGTCCGCCTCGCGCGCCCAGTCCACGAACTCGTGGAGGCCGAACGCGTTCGTCTCGACGGTGTGCCACGCGCCGTCGAGACGACGGGGCCGTTTCTCGACCGGTCCGACGCCGTCCTCCCACAGGTAGCCGGACACGAAGTTGCCACCGGGGTAGCGCACGACGGTGGGCCCCAGCTCCCGCACAAGCTCGAGGACGTCGCGCCGGAAGCCCCGGGAGTCGGCCTGCGGGTGACCGGGCTCGTAGATCCCGGTGTAGACGCAACGGCCCATGTGCTCGACGAACGAGCCGAAGAGGCGACGGGGCACCTCGGCGATCGTGAAGTCGCGGTCGATGGTGATGCGAGCGGTGGTCATGACTCTCCTTGGTGCGGTGGGACGTGGTGCGGGTGCGGTGGGGTCGGCTGGGACGGGTGGCGTGGGCGTCGGCGGGCGCCCGAGCAGCGCGGAGGACGATCCTCGCTGCCCGGCGGTGCTCCGGGCCGGTCGGTGCGAGCGGCTACTGGCCGCCGAAACCGGTGGTCGCCACTCCCTTGACGATCTGCTTCTGGAACACCAGGAACACCGCGATGAGCGGCAGCGCCGCGAGCACGGCCTGCGCCATCACCTGCGCGTACTGGACGCCGTAGGCGCTGATGACCGTCTGCAGCCCGACCGGCAGGGTCATGAGCGTCGTGTCGTTGATGACGAGGAACGGCCACAGGAAGTTGTTCCACGCCTGGATGAACACGAAGATCGCGACGGCCGCGAGGATCGGTCGCGACAGCGGCAACACGATCGACCAGAACACGCGGAACCGGCCGGCTCCGTCGACGCGTGCGGCGTCCTCCAGCTCGATCGGCACGGCGTCGAAGAACTGCTTGAGGATGAACACCATCGCGGGCACGACCACTTGCGGGAGGATGAGCCCCCAGTAGGTGTCGACCATGTCGAACGCGAGCATCTGGTAGAAGAGCGGGATGATGATCGCCTGCGGCGGAACGACGATTCCCGCGATCACCACGGCGAACAGCCACTTGCGTCCGGCGAAGTCGAGCCGTGAGAACGCGTAGGCCGCGAGGGCCGAGATCGCGAGCGTGATCGCCGTGATCGCCGCGGAGGTCAGGAGGCTGTTTCCCGCCCACAGCCACACGTTGCCTTGCGACATGATCGCGGTGAACGCGTCCGCCGTCGGTCCGCTCGCCCCGATCCAGCCGGGGTCGCCGGAGGCGGCGTCGGTCTCCGTCTTGAACGCCGTGGCGACGGCCCAGAGGAACGGCAGCAGCCAGCCGATGGCGAGGAGCAGCAGCACAGTGAAAGCGGCGATGCGCAAGGGACCGAAGGGCCGGTCACCCGGCTTGTGCGGGTGCGCCTTCTCTTTCTCGGCCGGGACGGCGATGCTCCGGGTTGCGGTGACGGTCATCGCAGGTTCCTCCTCCGGGAGACGACGAGCGCTTGCGCGACGCCGATGACGACGATGAGGGCGAAGAAGATGTAGGAGATCGCTGCGGAGAATCCGAAGCGGTATCCGACGAATCCGGCCTCGTACATGTACTGGACGATGGAGCGGGTGGTGTCGCTCGCGACGCCGCCGAGCATCTGGTAGGCCTGGTCGAACAACTTGAGCGAGGCGAGCACCTGCAGCATGACGATGAGGACCGTCGCCGGGCCGAGTTGCGGGATCGTGATCGACCAGAGCTGCCGCCAGGGACCGGCGCCATCGATCGACGCTGCCTCGTACTGCTGCGCGGGGATGTTCTGGAGGGCCGCGAGGTAGAGCAGGAAGTTGAACCCCACGGTCCACCACACGGTCGCGATGATGATCGCGTACATGTTGGTATCGGCGTTCTGGAGCCATGCGATCGGCTCCATGCCGAAGGCCTTGAGGATGTTGTTCGCCGCTCCGATCTGCGGGTTGAAGATCCACACCCAGATCTGCGAGATGACGGTCGAGGCCAGGAGGAACGGCATGAAGAACGACAGCCGCCACAGCCACTGTCCGGGGATGCCGCGATCGACGAGCACCGCCATGAGCAGCGCGATGAGGACGAGGGGAATCGTCGACACGACCGTGAACCACAGCGTGTTGCCGATCGACCGCCACATCGTGGGGTCCGAGAGAGCCTCCGCGTAGTTGGCGAAGCCGACGAGGCCCCCGCCGGTTCCCGTGAGGGACTGGTCGGTGAAGCTCAAGTAGATGCCGTGGACGATCGGCCAGACGAGGAAGAGCACGAAGGCGATCATGAACGGCGTGAGGAACGCCCAGCTCACGAGCTGTTCGCGCCGGCTGCCGCCGCCGACGCGACCGCCGTGGGACGATCCGGTGACGACGGCGCGAGTGGTGGGGTTGGTGGGAGGCGCGGATCCCGTGACGCGGGCGGCCTGGGGTGCTGTCGTCACGATCCGAACGTCCCTTCGGGGTCTGCCGGGTTGGGTTTGGCGAGCAGGCCGTCGACGCGGCGTCGGAAGTCGCTGATCGCGGCGGCGGGGTCGTTTCCGTTGAGGAGGACGCCCTGCACGGCGGCGCCGAACTCGCTCTGGAAGTTCGAACCGGAGCCCGAGAACCACGCCGGCGGGTCGTACTGCACGTACTGGGCGGCGTCCGCGTAGTTCGCTTGCGGCGCGAGGTCGGCGTAGTCGGGTGACTCCGTGACGGGGAGGTACGCGGGGATGTGGCCGGCCTCCGCCCAGTCGAACGACCCCTTCAGCAGGTCGGCGACGAACTGGTAGGTCAGTTCGCGCTTCCCCTCGTCGGGGCTCGTCTGATGGGGGAGGACGAAGGAGTGCGAGTCCGCGTAGACGGCATCCGTCCCGTAGAGGGTGGGGATGCGGCTCGCGTTGAACGGAAGTTCGGCGGCCTGCATCGTGCGCAGTTCCCACACGCCCGTGAAGAGCATGCCGCTGTTGCCCGTGGCGAACTCGGCGATGGCGGAACCGTAGTCGGCCTGCGCCGCGGCGATCTCGCCGTCGAGGAGCGTCTGCATGTACGTGAGCGACTCGATGGCGGCGTCGTCGTCGAGCTCGCTCTTCCCACCCTCTGGTGTCTCCATCGCGAGGCCGTGCTGCGTGTAGAGGGTGTAGAAGAGGCGCCACATCTGGGCACCGTCACCGAGGTAGCCGAAGGACAGGCCGTGGCCGGTCGACTCGCCCGCGACCGCCCGGGACAGCTCGAGGAACTCCTCGGGGCTCGTCGCGGGAGTGAGGTTGCCGTCGCTGTCGAGCACACCGGCGGCGTCGCAGATGTCCGTGTTGTACATGAGGACGAAGGGGTGCGCGTCGAGCGCGACGCTGTAGAGGTCGTCGCCCGCGTGGCCCTTCTCCCAGATGGGAGCGGGGAACGTCGACTCGTCGACGCCGAGCGACGCGAGCTTGTCGACGTCCCATGGGTCGAGGAGGCCGCCGGGCGCGTAGCCCGCGACGCGCGTCGCGTGCATGACGGCCACATCCGGTGCACGACCGCCCGCCGCCGCCATCGCGAGCTTCGTGTAGTACGGCGTGCCCCACGAGAGGACGGTCGGCCGCACGCGGTACGCGCTCTGCGCCGCGTTGGCGGTGTCGAGGAGACCCGACATCGTCACGCCGTCGCCGCCCGACAGCAGATGCCAGAACTGCAACGTCTGGGCTGACGGCGAGCCCGGCCCGGTGGGGGCGCAGCCGGCGAGGAACGCGGAGCCCGCGAGGGCGGCCGCCGTTCCGGCCAGCATCTGCCGTCGCGAAATGGGGGTTGATGGTGTCATGTCACTCCCTTGTGACTACGTCTACCTACGATCGCGACTCTGTCTACCGGCGATCGCGTCCAGCATTACATCGATGTAATCGTGCGCGCAAGAGGAGGTTGGCAGGTTGAGGCATCAACGAGATGCCGCGCATGAAAATTAGATTCCGGGTCCCGGGCGCCGACGGTCACTCGCATGATTTGATTCGCTAGTGTCGACTCATGAGTCAAGAAATCGACATGGGCGTCGAGGGTGCGGGCCTTTACTCGTTGCTGGCTTCAATGGTCACGGATCGACCGAAGCCGCCGAGCCCGTCAACCTCAATGACGGCGACGATTGAAACGGTGGATAACGATCGCTCGCTCAGCATCGCGACCCCCGGCACCGGCTTCCCCCTCCTGCAGTGACCGCGTTTGTCGTCGGGGACTATCGAGATGTGCATGTCGAGGCTGTCGTAGCCCAATTAGGCCGGGATGTTCTCGTTGTCGACGCCGAGACAGTTGCGAGCCAGCGCTACACCCTGTTCGCCGACAGCTTTCACTTGCATGAAGAATCGGACGCCGAGACTACATTCGAACTGAAAACGGCGCGTCGGGGATGGATTCGGCGTCTTGCTCCGGCGGATTGGATGTCTGGTGTCGTCAGTGAATCGCGTGTGGCGGCGACTAAGGCGGCTCGGCTGTCACTTCTGGCGGCCATAGTTCGCAACAGCGCGACTGACTGGCTTTCGTCCATTGATTCGATATCGCGCGCCGAGAACAAGTTGACCGTCTACGCCCTGGCCGTCGAGCTTGATATCTCTACGCCCCAGACCCTGGTCTCGAATAGCACGGCTCGAGTGTTTGAGTTGCTTGGCGATGACGTCGTCGTCAAACCGCTCGGCCCGGGCCACTTGGGCGTGAGGAACGGATAGGTGACAACTGATCGTTAGTGCCGGGAGGCGCTGGCGGAGAGGATGTCATCATGCCCG
>CAKTZW010000210.1 GCA_934636065.1 uncultured Labedella sp. | reverse complement strand
ACCAGGTCATCGGGCACTACACGTCGACGAACGGCGGCGCGAGCTGGAGCAGCACCCTCGTCCAGGACGTCGCATTCCCGAGCGACAACCTCGCGCGACCCGGGATGCAGACGTTCGCTGAGCTGCCCAACGGACAGTTCGTGATGTCGTACGAGATGTGTCGCGACGCGACGAACGCGGACCACGCCTGCGAGGTGTACGTCAAGTTCAGCGCCGACGGGCTCAACTGGGGCGCTCTCGGCACCGCCGGCACCCTCGTGCAGACCTCCGACAACCGGCAACTGCTTCACACGCCCTACATCTCCTGGGCGCCGGGCGGCGGCCCGAACGGCACCATCCTCCTCAGCGGGCAGCGCGTGGTGTCGGGGCCGACGGGGAACAAGACCGTGCTCGCGGAATCCGGTTCCGTCCTGTTCGCCAACACGAATCTCGGCGTCGGCGCGTGGACGGAACTCGAGGCGCCGGTGACCGTGAACCCGACCGGCGGGTACGCGGCGGGCGTGCCGTCGTGCCCCGGGTACTCGACCCCGGCGATCCCGCGTGAGAACGGCACGAGCTTCCTCTACTTCGCCGCGACCTGGCGCGGCCAGGGCAACCAGTGCGAACTCCGGTTCGGGACCGGCTCGCTCCCGGGACCGACCGGGCAGATCACCGGACTCGGGGGCAAGTGCCTCGACGTCGATACCAACACCGCCGTGAGCGGTCGCGCCGTGCAGATCTACACGTGCGGCATCGCGACCGGGCAGCGCTGGTCGATGGCCCCGGACGGCACCATCCGTGCCTTCGGCAAGTGCCTCGACATCACGAACAACGGCACGGCGAACTTCAGCCCCGTGCAGTTGTGGGACTGCCTCCCCAACGCCGGTGCGCAGCAGTGGCAGCCGCAGGCGAACGGGAGCCTGAGGAACCCGCAGTCCGGACGGTGCCTCGACCTGCCCCAGGGCAACGTCGCCGACGGCACCGATCTGCAGATCTACGACTGCAACGGTCTCGCACCGCAGAAGTGGGTCATCCCCGCCTAGGTATCGTCCGGCCTGACCGGTTCCTGAGCCCGTCACCCTTCGACGAGCTCAGGGACCGGAACCCCGATCCCTGAGCTCGTCGCGAGTCGAGGAGTTCATGGACCGCCCTTCGACAGGCTCAGGGACCAACTCTGAACCGCACCCACGCGTCGGGCGGGAGGTCCGGCCGACCCGGGACGGCGTGGTGCTCGAGCGTCCACTTCGGATCGGCGGCGGCCGCGACGGAGCGCCAGAACGCGGCGGCGGGCGCGTTCGCGTCCTGGAACGCCACGGCCCAGCGCCCGGGGTGCTGCCGCGTGATGGAGCGCACGGCTGCGCGGCCGTGCCCCGCTCGCCGCGCCCCGTGCACGAGGAAGAAGCTGCTGATGACCCGCTCCTCGGCGCCGAGACCACGGACGATGCCGAGCCCGACGGCGGACGGACCGAGCCGCAGGACGCGGACGGCCCAGTCCGGGTCGTCGAACGCGGCGTCGAGCCGCTCCTGCCGGAACCGGCCCCGACTGTCTGGCAGCGCGCCGGAGAATGCGGACATCTCGTGCCGGAACATCGTCCAGAGCCGCTCGAGAATCGGCCGCTCCGCGGAAACCGCGAGATCGATGCGGAGGTGTGGAAGTGATGAGTCGCTCATACGAGAAAACCTCCACCCGAGGGCGGAGGTCTTCTCTCACATTCTACCGGCAGCGCCGGACAGGCTCAGGGACCGGGACGCCCGCTCAGGAGAGGCGGGACTCGGGGGACTTCGTCTCCGCCGGGTCGGTCTCCGGGAGGTCGCCGAGAGCGTCGTCGATCGCGCTGAGCACGTCGGCCGAGAGCTTCACGCCCGCGGCCGCAGCGTTCGACTCGATCTGCTCGGGCTTCGACGCGCCCACGATCGCGCCCGCGACGTTGTCGTTCGACAGCGTCCACGCCACGGCGAGCTGCGCCATCGTGATGCCGAGGTCGTCCGCGATGGGCTTGAGCTTCTGCACGGCCATCAGGGTCTCGTCGTTCATGAAACGCTTGATCATGTCAGCACCGCCCTTCTCGTCCGTGGCACGGCTGCCCTGCGGGAGCTCCCCGCCGGGCTTGTACTTGCCGGTGAGCACGCCCTGCGCGATGGGCGACCACACGATCTGCGAGATGCCGAGGTCTCGGGAAGTCGGGACGACCTTGTCCTCGATGACCCGCCACAGCATCGAGTACTGCGGCTGGTTCGAGACGAGCTGGATGCCGAGATCCTCCGCCAGCTCGTGCGCCTCGGAGAGCTGCTCGGCGGTCCACTCGGAGACACCGATGTAGAGGGCCTTGCCCTGCTCGACGACGTCGGCGAACGCGATCATCGTCTCCTCGAGCGGCGTCTCGTAGTCGTAGCGGTGCGCCTGGTAGAGGTCGACGTAGTCGGTCTGGAGACGCTGCAGCGACTCGTCGATCGAGTGCCGGATGTGCTTGCGGTGCAGGCCGGTGTCGTTGTGGCCCTTTTCGCCGGTCGGGAAGTAGACCTTCGTGAAGATCTCGATGCCCGCGCGTCTTTCGCCCTTCAGAGCCTCGCCGAGCACCGTCTCGGCGGCGCCGTCAGCGTAGCCGTCGGCGGTGTCGAAGGTCGTGATGCCGGCGTCGAGCGCCGCGCGCACCGACTTGAGCGCCGCATCGTCCTCCACCTGGGAGCCGTGGGTGAGCCAGTTGCCGTAGATGATCTCGGAGATCTTGAGTCCGCTGTTGCCGAGGTATCGGAATTCCATACGTCGACGCTATGCCGGCCCGGTGAAGCCGCGCCTGGGATTGTGCGCCGCGAGTGCACTCGCTACATCGTGTCGGTCCGGCGGATCAGACGAGTCTGTTGCGGAATGCGAAGACCACCAGCTGAACGCGATCACGGAGTCCAAGCTTTCCGAGCACGTTCGACACGTGCGTCTTCACCGTCGTCGAGCTGAGGACCAACGCTTCGGCGATCTCGTCGTTGGAGAGCCCCTCGGCGACCAGGCGGACGACGTCGACCTCTCTCTCGGTGAGGCCGGAAGCGGCGACCGGTAAGGGAAGGTCGGGCATGACACGGTCATGGAACCGTTCGATCACTCTCCGGGTGACGCTGGGCGACAGTAGAGCATCACCGGCGGCGACCGTGCGCACAGCGTCGAGGATCGTCTCCGGCGGCGCGGTCTTGATGATGAAGCCGCTCGCGCCGGCTCGCAGCGCGCTGAAGACGTAGTCATCCTGATCGAACGTGGTCAGGACGAGAACAGCTGTCGCACCGCGTTCCGCCGAGATCCGAGCGGTCGCGCGCAGGCCGTCCATTCCGGGCATCTGGATGTCCATGCAGGTGACGTCCGGGCGCAGTTCGCGTGTCAGTCGGACCGCTTCCTCTCCGTCGGCTGCCTCGCCCACGACGGCGAAGTCGGGGGAGGTTTCGAGGATGCCGCGCAGTCCCGCCCGAACGAGCGGCTGGTCGTCGGCGAGCAGCACGCGGATCGTCACGCGGGGACCACCAGTCGGACGGTGAATCCATCGGCAACGCGGTATCCGGCTGCGTCGGCGCCCGTGAAAAGACGACCCGAGACCGCCGCAGCCCTCTCCCGCATTCCGATCAGGCCGAGACCGGCATCGCCCGTCACCGGTGTCACACGGGCGAGCGTGTTCTCGACGACGAGCTCCACCTGGGACGTCCCATACGTCAGGGTTGCGGCCACGCGGGCGTTCTCGCCGGCGTGTTTCCGTATGTTCGTGGCGGCTTCCTGCGCGACACGGACGAGAGTCGTCTCCACGGTGGGACGGAGAGGGCGCGGCGTTCCCTCGACCTGCAGCACGGGCCCGTGGTCGGCAGAGCTGAAGTCAGTGAAGAGGGCGGGGAGCGCTGCGAGGCCCGGTGCCGTCGGGGTCAGCTCGGGCGGGCTGTTCTCGTCGCGCAGGGTGAAGAGGAGTCCCTTCAGGTCCGCTACCGCGTCGCGAGCACTCTCCTCGACTTTGGCGAGAGCGGGACTGACCGCGGCGTTCCGGCCCGCCGCCAGGCGCGCCGCCCCCGCGTGCAGGCTCACGATGCTGATGTGGTGCGCCACGACGTCATGGAGTTCCCGAGCGATCTTCATCCGCTCGAGCGCGAGGGCCGCCCGCTCCGAGCGCTGTTGCTCGGCGGCCAGTTCCTGGGTGCGCGCCTCGACCTGCGCGAGGCGGTGCGCCGCTCTCCAGGAGGTCTCGCCGAAAGCGAGCAGGGCTGCAAGCGCGACCACGTTGCCGGCGATGGTGAGGATCACGATGACGAGCGTCGGCAGACCTCTATTGGCCTCCTCCACGGCGTCCAGGTCGAAGACGAGGCCCGCGATCGCGGAGATCAGGAGGAGACCCGTGAGCGCGGTGAGACTCACGCGCGCGTGGCCGCGGTGAGTAGTCCAGGCTCCGATACTGAACAGCGCTATCCCGACTGCCACCTGCCCGACCATTCGGTCACCGAAGCCGGCGATACCCATCCCGATGAAGGCGACGGTGGTGACTGCGCCCGCCGGTATCGGCCAGGAGCGGCGCACCGCGAGCGGAGCGCCGAGCGCGAACGACCACGCCAGCGACCCGGCCGCGAAGCCGCTGTGCGCCGCGGGGTCCACGGCCACCGAGGCGGTGACGAGTCCGGCGGCGAGGAGGGCGTCGTGCCACCGCGCTGAGCGCGGGACGGGTCTGGTCCACGGCTGTTGCTCGCGTGCCGTCATGACGCCTGTCCTCGCTTCCACCGTCAGTCTTCCGTACCGAGTCGCCGCGGCTGACGCGCCCAGCGGAAGGCGCGAGCGGAGATGAGCACGGCGATGATCACCGCTACGACGAGCCAACCCCACCATCCGAGCACCGTCGCGGAGACGTCCGCAACCCCGCCGACGACGATCACCCCCGGGAGGAAGGAGGCCGAGGCGTTGAGCGCGCCGTGGGTGAG
>CAKTZW010000209.1 GCA_934636065.1 uncultured Labedella sp. | reverse complement strand
CCGTTGCACTTACGGCACTCCGGCGACAGCCCCCGCCTCGCATCGGCGAGAGTCTGACGCGAGCTGAGCGTCAGCGGCTGACCGCACGACGCGCATTCGAAGGTTGGCGATGTAGCCACGCCGCCGGCTGCGGCAGCGTAGTGAACGGTACCCGCCCAGGACTTGAAGTCGATCTCGGTGGTTTTGCGAGTCCAGACGACCGCGCCCGTGTACGGGTCTATCCCGTCGTGCTCCCAGTAGAGCCGGGCAAGATCCTGAAGCTCGGCCGGAGCTTCGGGCGTGGGGGTGAACTGGAACTCGAAATCGGCTCGCAGGGCATGGTCGGGCATCTTCGGATGATAGCTATCAGGGGCGACACCGCCCGTTGTAAAAACTACCTCGGATGATGCCTTGTCACGTTCGCGCTCATGCTTCATGGTCAGGCACAGCTAATCGAGGAGGACTGATGGTCAAGGCAAGGAGAAGAGGTGACGTACTGAGAGGGGAACGCGGCTGATGGCGCGTCTTCCAGAACCTGGCGGTGACGCTGGGCAATGGGGAGAGATCCTTAATGACTTCCTCTCGCAGTCCATCTCCGCCGATGGGTCTTTGAACATCGGCACTGTTGGTGCTGTTCAGGTGAAGCCGAATGCCGTGACGACCGCGGCAATTGCCGACCAACAGTTGACGTCGAGCAAGCTCGCGGACGAAGCAGTGACAACCGGAAAGATCGCAGACGGACAGGTCACGGCCAGCAAGATTGCCGATGGTGCGGTTGGAGAGCATCAGCTCGGCGATTTCTCAGTGACCAACACCAAACTCGCTAGTCTCGGGCAAGCCAACGGCCTCGCCCCACTTGATGCAGACGCCAAGCTCCCAGAGGCACACATCCCGACACGGTTGAGCGACTCGGGACTCAACGCCAATAGTGCACAGAACATCGCGGGCGCAGATTACGTCCCGGGAATGACCCCGGAACAGGCCGTCGGCGTCAAGATCGATCAGAAGGTAGCAGCAGCACCGACCGGTCTGCGCGTCTCCGCTCCGGCAACGGGTGTGCTCCTGCGGCACGTCGTCTACGTGACCAACGAGGGAATCCAGATCGAAGCTGAGCGCCTCGACGCCAACGCACGCATCCGCGAGATCCACGGGCGTGTGGCAATTGCACCCCAGCAGACCACGTCAGGGAAAAACAAAACTCCCCGCTCACAGGCGGGGAGTTCGGTTTCATTCTCAAACGAAGCTGGTTCATTTGACCAGGGTTTGAGTAACTACCATGTGGCTGGGGTACCTGGACTCGAACCAAGAACAACTGAACCAGAATCAGCCGTGTTGCCAATTACACCATACCCCACCGGTTTCGGGGCGCTGCCCCGACCGACATCCCACCCTAGCCTACCGAGCGACCGCCTTCCAAACCGGCGGTCCGGCTCTCAGGACGCGGCCGGAGCAGACGCGATCCGGCGCCGTTCGACCGCCATGTCCGACAGGACGCCGCCCGCGACGACCGCGGCGTGACCCGCCGCCACCACGAGCTGCTGCGGCCCGGGAGGCGTGACGTCTCCGGCCGCGTAGAGGCCCGGAACGCTCGTCCGGCCGTGAGCATCGGTGACGAGGAGACCGAGCTCGTCCCGGTCCAGCTCGGCGTCGACGCCGTGGAGGTAGTCGAGCGCGGCCGTCCACGCGGGACGGACGAACCCGGCGGTGCGCGCGACGGTCTCCCCCGACTCGAGCCGCACGCCGGAGAGCCCCGAGCGGTCGCCCTCGAGCGACGCGATGCGCTCGTCGACGACACGCACGCCGACGGCGGCGAGCTCGGTACGCTCCTCCGCGGTGAGCACAGCTGAGCCGTTCGTGAAGACGACGAGGTCATCGCTCCACTGCAGCGTCCGCCACGCGAGCTCCGCGAGATCCGGGGTCTCCCCGATGAGGGCGAGCGGGGCGCCGCTCTTGTCGAAGCCGTCGCACGTGAGGCAGCTGTGCACGCTCGTGCCGTAGTACGCGCGCAGGCCCGGCACGTCGGGAAGCGTCTCCGCGAGGCCCGACGTCACGAGCAGCCGCGTCGCCGAGACGTCCCTGTCCGGGGCGCCGCGGACACCCGCCGCGCGGACGCGGAACCCGCCGTCGACGCGTTCGACGCTCGTCACGAGCGCGAACGCCACCTCCGCGTCCGCGTAGCCGTCGACCTCGGCCCGGCCGAGGGACCGCAACTCCAGCGGGGAGACGCCGTCGCGCGTGAGGAAGCCGTGCGACACGAGGGTCGCGGAATGTCGCGGCCGGTTGCTGTCGAGGACCAGGACGCGCAGCCGTGCCCGTACGAGGTTGAGCGCGGCCGAGAGCCCGGCCGGACCTCCGCCGACGACGACGACGTCCCAGTCGGTCACGCTGCGGCCCGCTCGCGCAGCCTCTCGAGGCGGGCGAGCGACTCCTCGCGCCCCAACAGTTCGAGCGACTCGAAGAGCGGCGGCGACACCCGCCGACCGGATGTCGCGACGCGCACGGGACCGTACGCGACGCGCGGCTTGAGGCCCAGCCCGTCGACGAGTCGGGCCGCGAGTCCCGTCTGGATGCGCTCCGTCGTCCACTCCTCGGCCGGGATCTCCTCGAGCGCCTCGAGCGCGGCCGCGAGCACGTCCGGGGCGTTGACCGGGAGCCCGGAGAGCGCGTCGTCGGCGTACTCGAGTCGATCGGCCGTCGTGAAGAGGAACCCGAGCATGCCGGGCGTCTCGCCGAGCAGACCGACGCGCTCCTGGACGAGCGGCGCCGCGGCCGTCAGCAGCGCACGCTGCTCGGGCGTCGGGTCGCCGTCGAGGACGCCGGCGTCGATGAGATACGGCACCGTGCGCTCGGCGAAGTCGGCCGTGTCGAGCAGGCGGATGTGGTCGCCGTTGATCGACTCCGCCTTCTTGAGGACCAACCGGGCGGGGTTCGGGTTCACGTTCTCGACGTCGAACGCCGCGACCATCTCGTCGAGGCTGAAGACGTCGCGGTCGGCGGAGAGCCCCCACCCCAACAGGGCGAGGTAGTTGACGAGCCCCTCGGGGATGAACCCGCGGTCGCGGTGGTGGAACAGATTCGACTCGGGGTCGCGCTTGGAGAGCTTCTTGTTGCCCTCCCCCATCACGTACGGCAGGTGTCCGAAGCGCGGCACGACGTCGGTCACTCCGATGTCGATGAGCGCGTGGTACAGCGCGATCTGGCGCGGGGTCGACGACAGCAGGTCCTCCCCGCGGAGCACGTGGGTGATGCCCATGATGGCGTCGTCGACCGGGTTGACGAGCGTGTAGAGCGGCTGCCCGTTCGGGCGGACGACCACGAAGTCGGTGAAGGAACCCGCGGGGAACGTGATCTCGCCGCGCACGAGATCGTCGAACGAGAGGTCGACGTCGGGCACGCGGACGCGGAGCGCGGGCTGGCGTCCCTCGGCGCGGAAGGCGGCGCGCTGCTCCTCCGTCAGGTCGCGGTCGAAGTTGTCGTAGCCGAGCTGCTTCGGCCGACCGGCGGCCTCGTTGCGCGCGTCGATCTCCTCGGCGTTGGAGTAGCTCTCGTAGACGTGACCGGCGGCGACGAGCCGCTCGATGACGTCGCGGTAGACGTCCGCGCGCTGCGACTGCCGGTACGGGCCGTGCGGCCCGCCGACGTCGATGCCCTCGTCCCAGTCCAGGCCGAGCCAGCCGAGCGCCTCGAGGATCTGCTCATAGCTCTCCTCGCTGTCGCGCGCCGCGTCCGTGTCCTCGATGCGGAACACGAACGTGCCGCCCGTGTGACGCGCGTACGCCCAGTTGAACAGGGCCGTGCGGACGAGGCCCACGTGGGGCGTCCCGGTCGGAGAGGGGCAGAACCGCACCCGGACGTCGGAGCCGGTCGCGGTGGAGAAGGGAGCAGGAGTGAGGGTGGACATCGAGCCCATCCTATCGGCGCGGCGCCCACCCGATCGGGTCAGCGGGAGGCGTCGACGGACCCGGTCACCCGCTCCGAGCGGGCCGTGGCGATCCCCGCGACGACGACCACCGCGACGATGACGAGCGCCGTGAGCGCGAGTCCCCCATAGCCGAGTTGCGAGAGGACGATGCCCGCGAGCGCGCCCGCGGCCGCTCCCCCGAGGTTCATCGCGAGGTCGGTCCGGCCCTGAACGCGCGGTCGGGCCTCGACGGGGGTCGACTCGGTGACGAGGGCTGACCCGGCGATGGTCGAGGCGCTCCACCCGAGACCGAGCAGGACGAGCCCGATGCTGACGGCACCCGTGTCGTGGGCACCGACCGCGGCGACCACGAGGGAGAGTGCGAGGACCGCTTGACCGCCGACCACGACCGTCAGCCTCCCCCACCGGTCGGCGAGCCACCCGAAGACCGGGGACAGGGCGTACATCCCGGCGATGTGCAGGCTCAGCGTGAATCCGACGACGGCGTCGGCGTTGCCATGGTGGTGGAGCTGGACGGGCGTCATCGCCATGACGGCGACCATGACGGCGTGACTCGCGGTGACGGCCAGGACGGCGAACCGACGTCCCACGACGGAGGGGCGCCCGTCATCGCGCTCGGACGCGCCGGCCGCGCCCTCGCCGCGGCGACGCCGCTCGAGCAGAGGATCCGGACGCAGGCCCACGAGGTAGACGACCGTCGCGAGCAGCCCGCTCGCGATGCTGAAGAGGAACGGGCCGGTGCGTTCGGGGAGTCCGACGGCCGCTCCGACGACCGCGCCCGGGCCCACGAGGTTCGGGCCGAGGACGGCGCCGACCGTCGTCGCCCACACGACGACGGAGAGATCGCGGGCGCGCGTCCGTGCCCCGGACAGGTCCGTCGCCGCGAAGCGAGCCTGCAGGCCGACGGCCGAGCCGACGCCGACGAGGAGGATGGAGACGAACAGCCACGGCGCCGATCCGGCCCCGACCGCCGCGATCGTCGACGACGGTATCGCAAAGCCGATGCCCTCGAT
>CAKTZW010000208.1 GCA_934636065.1 uncultured Labedella sp. | reverse complement strand
GCACCATCCTGACCGCCGACGCCGAGACGCTCCGGGGGATCCGGGCGAAGGCGGCAGCGCACCCCGGCACGTTCGTCGCGGACATGCCGGCCGCGGCCCAGGCGACGCGGGTCTACGACGAGTATCTGGGTGCGGTCTCCGCGGCAGCGCCCGACGACCTCGACCTGCTCGCGGTCAGCCTCGTCGGACCGCGGAATCGGGTCGACCGCCTCGTGGGGCGCCTCCCCCTGCTCCCCTGACTCCTGCCGTGCGCCGTGCCAGCGCGCCGCGGGCCGGGCGGGCCGACAGGGGCGGGCGGTAGCCTGGCGGGCATGAACGAGACGGTCATCACGGTCGAAGGAAGCTTCGACCACCACCATCCGGCGGAACGCGGCACCCTCCTCGTCACCGCCGGTTTCCAGGGCCCCGAGCGGAACGGCGTCGTCTCCCGCACGACCGCGCTGCAGGCGCGGATCGCGAGCGAGGTGCAGAAGCTGCACTCGCCCACGGGCGGACCGGTCACGTGGTGGTCCTCCGACCGTCTGCGCGCGTGGAGCGAGCGCCCCTGGAACACCGAGGGGAGGCAACTCCCTCTCGTGCATCACGCCTCGATCGACCTCGAGGTGAAGTTCAGCGACCTGCGTCGGCTCGCCGACTGGGCCGAGTCGCTGGCCGGCGCCGACGGCGTCACGATCGGCGGGATCCGCTGGGCGCTCACCGAGGTCACGCGAGCACGCCTGACGACCGATGCCCGGCACCGCGCGGTCCTCGACGCCGTCGACAAGGCGACGGCCTACGCGCGCAGCCTCGGCCTGTCCGCAGTGCAGCCCGTCGCGATCGCCGATCCGGGCATGCTCGGCGACGGGAGCAGACCGACGACCGCGTCGGCCGAGGCGATGCAGATGTCGCGCAAGGCGGCCGACGCCGGTCCCGCGCTCGACCTGAAACCCGAGGACATCTCGATCGGCGCGCGCGTGCACGCGCGCTTCACGGCGAGCTGAGGGGCGTCGTGCACGACGGACGTCACGACCACGCGCCTGACGACACGGCCGCCGTCTCCCCCGGCATCTACGAACACTTCAAGGGCGAGCGATACGAGGTCTACGGAGTCGGCACCCACACGGAGTCCGGTGAGTCCCTCGTGTTCTACCGCACCCTCTACGGCGACTACTCCTTCTGGGTACGGCCGCTGGCGATGTTCGTCGAGGACGTCGATCGCGACGGCTACCGGGGGCCGCGGTTCCGTCGCATCGCCTGACCGGCGCCGAGGGCGGCACTTCGGTACCGAGGGCGCCCGATGCAACTGGCGCCCTCGAGCGGGTGTAGCGCTTTCAGGGGCGGGAGAGGAGGAGGCGACGCATCCGCTCGGCGAGGGCCTCATTGCGGTAGGGACCGGGGGCGTCGAGAGCGTCGAGGACCTGCTCCACGACCTCGACGGGCTTGTCCTGACTCATCTTGTCCTTCGCGACGAAGCGCGAGACACGCAACCGGAACCCGACCGTCCCGTGCACGATGCGCTCGGCGTACGCCGCGTTCTCGAGCGTCCCGCGCATGCGGAACGGGTTCGGCAGGGGCTCCTCGAAGTGATCCACGAGGCGCTCGAGCACGGCGAGGTTCTCCTCGTCGCTCAGGATCTCCGGGGTGCCGTACGCGTGCACCGTTGCGAAGTTCCACGTCGGCACCGCGGCCGAGACGCCGTACCAGGACGGCGAGACGTAGCCGGACGGGCCCGAGAAGATGACGAGGAGTTCCCGGGAGCCCAGCCCGTGCAGCCGCTCGTCCGGTCGCCCGACGTGCGACACGATGGTGATCGCATCGTCGTCGGCCCCGCCGTCCTCCTCGAGCAGGAACGGGTAGTGCGACGCGACGAGCCCGTCGTCGGTCGCGCTCACCATCGTCGCCCAGGGCGCCGAGCGGATGAGGGCGCGGACCTCGGCCGGGTCCGTCATGGCGTAGCCGGGGTTCTCACGCATGGGACCCTCCCTCGCTCCGCCGCGCGGTGCGCGCGATGATCTCAACGTAGTCCGGCCAGAGCGCCCGCTCGAGTCGATGACCCATGCCCTCGAACACGTGCAGGGTCGCGCCGGGGATCGCCTCCGCCGTGAGCTCCGCCGCGAGCGGGAGCAGGAGGGTGTCCTCGCTCCCGTGCACGACGGCCGTGGGGATCGCGACGCCCGCGAGCCGGTCGAGGCGATCGCTCGCACGGACGAGCGCCGCCCCGTGCCGCTGGAATCCGTTCGGCTCGTAGCCGCGGTCGATCTGGCGTGCGGCGTGCGCACGCTCGTCGTCCTCGTCGAAGTCGAAGGCGACGGCGTGCATCGACCGCTGGTACGCCACGAACTGCTCGATCGCCTCCTCGCGCGCGAGTGCCGGCGCGGGGACGCGCGGCGCGTCGCCGGTCGCCGCCTCCTCCGCCGAGAGGTAGCGCCGATCGAGTCCCGGGATCGAGGACAGCAGCACCATGCTCCGCACGCGGTCGGGGTGATCGAGGGCGAGGTATTGCGCCATGATCGCGCCCATCGAGTGTCCGGCGAGGTGGGCGCTCGCGAGACCGAGGGTGTCGAGCACGCGCAGCACGTCCTCGGCCGCCTCGGCGACCGAGTAGCCGCCGTCGACGTCGTCCGTCCCGCCGAACCGCTGCGACAGCCCGGTGTCGCGGTGATCGAACCGGATGACGCGGAAGCCCTCCTCGACGAGCAGGGCGACGAAGTCGTCCCGCCAGTCGATGAGCTGCGTCGCTCCCCCGCCGATCAGGACGAGCGGCTCGGCCGCGTCGTCGCCGTCGACCTCGAAGTGGATGCGGACGTCGTCGACCGTCGTGAGGGGCATCAGCTGTCGCCCTCGAGGGAGTTCCACGTCCAGCGGCCGCCCACCATGGTGGCGGCGACGGGCATCTCCCGCAGTTCTGCGGCCGACGCGGTGAGGGGGTCCCGGTCGAGCACGACCAGGTCGGCGGCCTCCCCCTCCGACACCGTGAAGCGGCCGCGCGCGCTCGCGGACACGGCGAGGTCCACGGGCAGCGCCTGTTCCAAATGCCAGGGGTCGCGGCCGTCGCGGGAGCGCGACACCGCGGCGGAGATCGCGAACCACGGGTCGAGCGGCGCCACGGGGGCGTCGGATCCCAGGTGCACGGTGGCGCCCGCCTCGTGGAGCGAACGGAACGCGAAAGCGCGGTCGGTCCGGCCGTGCCAGTGCCGGTCGGCGACGTCGCGGTCGTCCATCGCGTGCTCCGGCTGCACGCTCGCGACGAGGCCGAGCCGTCCGAACCGGTCGAAGTCCTCGGCGGCGACGAGCTGGGCGTGCTCGACGACGCCCGGGATTCCGAGCGACTCGAACGCGTCGATGACCGCGGTGTTCGCCTGGTCGCCGATCGCGTGGACGGCCGGCGCGATCCCGTTCTCGTGTGCGGTGCGCAGCAGGTCGACGAGGCGCTCGGGGCTCACGCTCTGCACGCCGTACGAGTGCGGATCCGCCGGGTCGAGGCCGGGGTACGGAGCCCAACAGAACGCGGTCCGCGTGTTGAGGGAGCCGTCCACGACGATCTTGAGGCGGCCGAAGGTCACGAGACCGCTCTCGCCGAGCCGGTCGCCCGTCCGCAGGCCCCGGGCGATCGCTTCGTCGAGGCGCTCCGGCCACACCGAGCCCTCGACGCGCAGCGAGTCGACGCCGGCGGTGACGCGGTCCGGCCAGATGGTCGCGTTGTCCTGGTTCTCGAACTCGACGATGCCGACGACTCCGCGGCGGGCGGCCGCCTCGGCGGCCGCCCGGTAGGACTCGAGCCCCGGCTGGGCGCCGCGGTCGTGCACGCCAAGCGCGCCGATCCACTCGGTCTCGCGCAGCACGCCGTCCTCCGGCAGCGTCAGCCCGTATCGGCGTCCCGCCGCCGAGTTGAGCCACCCGCAGTGCAGGTCACCGCTGATGAGCATGAGCGGTCGGTCCGGCGCGATCGCGTCGAGCGCCGCGAGCGTCGGAGCGTCCGTCCAGAGGGCGTCGCGGAAGCCGTAGCCGACGAGCACGTCGGCGTCCGAGGTCGGCAGCGCCGCTCGCATGATCGCGACGGCCTCCGCCGCGCTCCCGGCCGGGGCGAGATCGACCCGTTCCCGGCGCACGACCCACTGCGTGAAGTGCACGTGACCGTCCCACAGCCCGGGCGCGAGGACGCGACCGTCGAGGTCGAGTTCCGTCGCCCCCGTCGCCTCGATCCCTCCTCGTCCCGCGACGCGTGCGATCACGCCGCCCGAGACGAGGACGTCGCGCGGCTCGGACTCGCCGAGCAACCGGGCGTCGTGCAGCAGGAGCGAGCGGTGGGCTGTCATGCATCCTCCAGTTCGAGCGGCTCCCCCATGACGGGCACGGAGCGCAGCAGTTCTCTCGTGTACGGGTCGGCCGGATTCGCGAGGACGGCCTCTGTCCGGCCGTGTTCGACGATACGGCCGGCACGCATCACGCTCACCTCGTCGCTCACGTACCGCACGACCGCGAGGTTGTGGGAGATGAACAGCATCGTGAGGTCGAGCTCCTCCCGCAGCTCCCGCAGGAGGTTGAGCACCACGCCCTGGACGGAGACGTCGAGCGCCGAGGTGATCTCGTCGGCGATGAGGACGGAGGGTTCCGCCGCGAGCGCGCGGGCGATGGTGATGCGCTGTCGTTGACCGCCGGAGAACGCCGACGGCGGCTCGCCGGCGCGCGCCGGATCGATGTGCACGCGCTCGAGCAGCGCGTGGACGCGCGCTTCCCGGTCGAGCCGGGAGAAGGACCGGCCCGTCGCGAGCAGCCCCTCCGCGATCGAGGCGCCGACGGGCATGCGCGGGTCGAGCGCGCTGAAGGGGTCCTGGAACACCATCTGGACGCGGCGACGGGCGAGCCGCGCCTGAGGGGAGCGGTCCGTGATGTCGACGCCGTCGAGCAGGACGGCGCCTCCGCTGACCGGGGTGAGTC
>CAKTZW010000207.1 GCA_934636065.1 uncultured Labedella sp. | reverse complement strand
GGTGTCCTCCCCGTAGAGGCCCTGGCTGCCGGTGAGGAACCAGATCTCGAGCGCGTCGAACGAGGTCCTGAGTGCGGGCCTGGGGTCCTTCTCTCTGTCTGGTGGTTCGCGTGCGAGTCGATGCGGCGGGGCGCGGGTCTCGAGGGCTGGCGGGTCTCGAGGGCTGGGCGGTCTAGAGGGCGGAGACGGCTGCGCGTTCGACGGCGAGCCCCGCCTCGTAGCGCTCGAGGTAGTCGGCGAAACCGGCGACGTCCTCGGGCTCCGGTCGAGCGGTGTCGACCTCGGCCGCGGCGAAGACCCTGTCGCGGAGGTAGTCGCCGAGGGAGAGCCCGGACTCGGCCGCCGCGAGGTACGACGCGAGCACGGCGATGCCCCACGCTCCGCCCTCCGACGCCGTGCGCATGACGGCGACGGGCGCATCGATCGCGGCGGCGAGGAACCGCTGCGCGACCCCGGCGGTGCGGAAGACGCCGCCGTGCGCGAACATCGTGTCGAGCGCGACGCCCTCCTCGGCGAGCACGCGCATGCCGAGGCCGAGGGTCCCGAAGACGCCGTAGACCTGCGAGCGCATGAAGTTCGCGAGCGTGAAGCTTCCGTCCGGCGGGCGGACGACGAGCGGACGCCCCTCGTCGAGCCCCGCGATCGGCTCGCCCGCGAGGTGGTTGTAGGAGAGGATCCCGCCCGCATCGGCGTCGCCGGCGAGCGCCTCGGCGAGGAGCGTGCCGAAGGCGGTGTCGGCGTCGACGGGGGACCCGGCCGCCTCGGCGAAACGGCGGAAGAGCCCGACCCAGGCGGAGAGCTCGCTCGCGCCGTTGTTGCAGTGCACCATCGCGACGGGGTCGCCCGCCGGCGTCGTGACGACGTCGAGCTCGGCGTGGGCGTGTTCGAGCGGACGCTCGAGCACGACCATCGCGAAGATGCTCGTACCGGCGCTCACGTTGCCCGTGCGAGGCGACACGGCGCCGGTCGCGACCATCCCCGTCCCGGCGTCCCCCTCCGGAGGACAGAACTGGACACCGGGACGGAGAGCGCCCGTCGGGTCGAGCAACGCGGCGCCGTCGGCCGTGAGGGCGCCGGCGGCACGCCCAGCCGGAAGCACCGTCGGCAGCACCTCCGCCAGCCGGAGCTCGGGAGCCGTCGGCGCGACGAGGCGGTCGTACCGGGCGAGGAGGTCCGCGTCGTAGTCGGTCGTCGACGAGTCGATCGGGAACATGCCGGACGCGTCGCCGACGCCGAGCACCCTCTCGCCCGTGAGGCGCCAGTGCACGTATCCCGCGAGGGTCGTGACGAAGCGGACGTCGGGGACGTGCGGCTCCGCGTCGAGCACGGCCTGATGCAGGTGGGCGATCGACCAGCGCAGCGGGATGTTGACGCCGAAGAGATCGGACAGCTCGGCGGCGGCACGACCGGTGGTCGTGTTGCGCCACGTCCGGAAGGGGACGAGCAGCTCGCCCGCCTCGTCGAAGGCGAGGTACCCGTGCATCATCGCGGAGACACCGAGGGCGCCGACGGTCTCGAGTCGGACGCCGTGGCGGCGTTCGACGTCGGCGACGAGGTCGGAGTAGGCGGCCTGCAGGCCGCTCCACACGTCGTCGAGCGTGTACGTCCACATCCGGTCGACGAAACGGTTCTCCCAGTCGTGGCTTCCCGTGGCGAGGACCTCGGCGGCGTCCCCGCCCACGAGGCACGCCTTGATCCGGGTGGAGCCCAGCTCGATGCCGAGCGAGGTGCGCCCGGCGAGGATCGCGTCGCGCACGGCGCCGGCGTCCGTCTCGGCGTCGGCGCTCATCGCCGCTCGTCCGATGCCTGGCCGTACACGTTCTGGTAGCGGTTGTAGAGCGCGTCGATCCGGTCCTGCGGGATGGGGAGGAGCGGCCCGGCCTGCCGCGCGATGTGAACGGTCCGCGCCGCGTCCTCGCACATCACGGCGGCCTTGACGGCGTCGGCCGCGTTCACGCCGATCGTGAAGGGTCCGTGGTTCTGCATGAGCACGGCCCGGGAGCGGTGCCCGCGCAGCGTCTCGACGATGCCTCGGCCGATCGAGTCGTCACCGATGATCGCGAACGGGCCGACGGGGATGGGGCCGCCGAACTCGTCGGCCATGCCCGTGATGACGCACGGGATCTCCTCACCGCGCGCCGCCCACGCGACCGCGTACGTCGAGTGGGTGTGGACGACGCCGCCGACCTCCGGCATGGTGCGGTAGACGTACGCGTGGGCAGCGGCGTCGCTCGAGGGGCTCCGATCGCTGCCCGGTGTGCCGGGGATCACGGCGCCGTCGAGATCGCACAGGATCATGTTCTCCGGTGCGAGGTCGTCGTAGGACACTCCAGACGGCTTGATGACGAAGAGGTCGGCGCCCGGAACGCGACCGGAGACGTTGCCTCCCGTCCACACCACGAGGCCGTACCGGACGAGTTCCCCGTGGAGCCTCGCGACGTCGGCCCTGACGGTGTCGATGGCGGCCGCGATGGCGGGATCCGTCGGAGCGGAAGGGGGCGGCGTCCCCGGCGTCGTCGGTACAGGGCTCGTCATGGCATTCTCCGTCGAAGGTCGAGCGCCGGCTCGCACCGGCTGGGCACGATGTTACCGGTAACATCACGGCGGCGCCAGACCGCGGTGCCGCTCGACGCCGGGGAGCGGTCGACGTCAGCGCGACAGCGGGGACGTCGACGCACGAACGACGAGGCGCGGCGCGGCCGGCTCGGCACCGGCGGCACCGAGGATGTCGTCGACGGCCCGTCGCGCCTCCCCGGCCACATCCACACGGACCGTCGTGAGCGCCGGCGTGTAGAAGGCCGCGTCGGGGTTGTCGTCGAAGCCCACGATCGAGAGCCGGCCGGGAACCGCGACCCCTCGCGCGGTGAGTCCCGCGATGAGGCCGAGCGCCATCTGGTCGTTGCCGACGACGACGCCCGTCGGCGCGGGCGCGGAGCCGAGCGCATCGGCGACGTCGGCCGCGAGAGCGTGCCCCGACGCGGCGGTCCAGTCCCCCTCCCAGCGGGCCACCACCTCCACCCCCGCGCGCTCGGCGGCGGCCGCGATGCCCGCGCTCCGGACCGACGACTCGAGCCAGTCGGAGGGCCCGACGACCTCGGCGATCCGCTCGTGGCCGAGCTCCGCCAGGTGGGTGACGGTCAACCCGGCGCCGTCGAACTGCCGACTCCCCGGTTCCGCGTGCAGGGACGCGACCGGGATGGTGACCGCGGCACGCTCCACGGCGGCTCGCGTGCCGACGTGCGGGGCCACGAGCACGATGCCGTCGACGCCCTGCGCGAGGAGGTGGCCCACGGCCGCGAGCACCGACTCCTCGTCGTCGGCGTCGGCATAGGCGGTGGCGACCCAGCGACCACGCTCGCGAGCGGCGGCTTCGAGCGCGGCGATTCCGGCGGAGGGACCGTAGAGCGCCGTGTCCGAGGCGACGACGCCGATGATGCGGGAGCGGCGCGTCCCGAGCGCCCGCGCGGCGTTGTTGATGCGGTAGTCGAGCGCCGCGACCGCGTCGAGCACTCGCTGCCGCGTCTCGTCGCGGATCCCCGGATAGTCGTTGAGCACGCGCGACACGGTCTGCGTCGACACGCCGGCTTGGCGCGCGACATCACGGACGCCGACCGGCCGACGCGCTTCGCTCCCGCTCCCGCTCATCAACGCTCAGCGTAGCGGGGGCGCGAACGCCCAGTCGGGCGCGTCGTCGAGCAGGCACGGCACCCTCGCGGCGAGCGCGTCGTGCACCTCGACGACCTCATCCGGGTCGAGGAGGACCACGTTCGACGCGTACGTCCGCTCGATCGCGGGATCGGCTCCGCTAGGCGGCGACGCCGAGCACCGCGCCGGCGGTGAGAGCCACCGACGCGAGTCGATCCTCGATGCGCGGCGACTGGTGGGCGGTGATGAGCTCGTCGGCGCCCGCCTCCTCGGCGAAGGATGCGAGGTAGGCCCTCACCTCGTCGGGCGTCCCGACCGCCGCGTACTTCATCATCGAGGCCAGCTGATAGCCGTTCGGGGTGGTGAGGAACACGTCGATCTCGGCGTCCGACAGCGCGGCGGCCCCCGGCGAGCGGGCGATGATGCCGCGGACCATGCGGCGACGGGCGGTGTCGAACTGGTTGCGCGCGTCCTCGGCGGACTCCGCCGCCACGACATTGACGCCCGCGATCACGTACGGCGTCTCGAGCTGGGCCGACGGACGGAACTCGGCGCGGTACGCCGCCACCGCGTCGCGGAGCATCCCCGGGGAGAAGTGCGACGCGAACGCGTACGGCAGACCGTAGGCGGCGGCGAGCTTCGCGCCGAACATCGACGATCCGAGGATGTAGAGGGGGACGTCGGTCCCGGCGCCCGGCGTGGCCTGCACGCCCGGGACGATCGACTCGCCGCGGAGGTAGGCCTGGAGCTCGAGCACATCCTGAGGGAAGCTCTCCGCCGACATCGGATCGCGGCGCATCGCCCGCATCGTGACCTGGTCGCTCCCGGGCGCCCGGCCGAGCCCGAGGTCGATGCGCCCGGGGTGGAGCGTCGCGAGCGTGCCGAACTGCTCGGCGATCGGCAGGGGGGCGTGGTTCGGCAGCATGATCCCGCCGGCACCGAGACGGATCGTGGAGGTCTGTCCCGCGATGTGTCCGATGAGGACGCTCGTCGCGCTCGACGCGATCGTCGGCATGTTGTGGTGCTCCGCGTACCACACCCGCTCGTACCCGTTCCGCTCCGCGGTCTGAGCGAGCGCCACGGAGTTCTCGAAGCTCCGAGCCGCCGTCTCCCCCTCGGCGATGGGAGCGAGGTCGAGGATCGAGAGGCGCGGGGTCGAGGAGAAGCTGCTCATCCTCGGCACAACGCGCCCGCCCTCCGGAATCTTCCCCCGGCGTGGCGCGCTCCCTGCATCCGTCGACGGGCCGTCCCCGGCCCTCGGAGCGCGACGAC
>CAKTZW010000206.1 GCA_934636065.1 uncultured Labedella sp. | reverse complement strand
CGGCCGGGACACCGGCGCTCGCACGCTCGACCGTCGCTGCCTTGTCGTGCATCGTGCAAGATCCGACCGGTTCCTTGTCGATCGTCGTGCACGGCCGGGTCGCCCGGGCCCGGGATAGAGTGACATCCGTGACCGAAGAGCGTACGAGCGACCCCGACATGTTCACGACGGCCGGCAAGGTCGCCGACCTCAAGAACCGCTACCAGCAGGCCGTCACCGACGCCGACGTCGCCGCTCAGACGAAGCAGCACGCCAAGGGCAAGATGACGGCGCGCGAGCGGATCGCCGAGCTCCTCGACCACGGCAGCTTCGTCGAGATCGACGAGTTCGTACGCCACCGCACGCACGCATTCGGCATGGACAGGTCGCGACCGTACGGCGACTCCGTCGTGACCGGCACCGGCACGATCCACGGCCGCCAGGTGGCCGTCTACTCGCAGGACTTCACCACTTTCGGCGGGTCCCTCGGCGAGGTCGCGGGCGAGAAGATCATCAAGGTGATGGAGCTCGCGCTCCGGCCGGGCGTGCCGATCATCGGCATCCTCGACTCCGGCGGAGCCCGGATCCAGGAGGGCGTCGTCGCGCTCGGCAAGTACGGCGAGATCTTCCGCCGCAACACCGCGGCCTCCGGGGTCATCCCCCAGATCTCGATCGTCATGGGCCCGGCGGCGGGTGGAGCCGTCTACTCTCCTGCCCTCACCGACTTCGTCATCATGGTCGACAAGACGAGCCAGATGTTCGTGACCGGCCCCGACGTGATCAAGACGGTGACGGGCGAGGACGTCGGCATGGAGGAGCTCGGCGGAGCACTCACTCACAACACCCGCTCGGGCGTTGCCCACTACCTCGCACGGGACGAGCTCGACGCTCTCGAGTACGCCCGGACGCTGCTCGGGTTCCTCCCGGACAACAACCTCGCGGAGCTGCCGGAGTACGCGACCGAGGTCGAGCTCGAGACGACGGACGCCGACCGCACCCTCAACACGATCATCCCCGACTCCCCCAACCAGCCGTACGACGTGCACGTCGTCATCGAGCACGTCGTCGACAACGGCGACTTCCTCGAGGTGCAGCCGCTCTTCGCCCCGAACATCGTCATCGGCTTCGCGCGCGTCGAGGGCCGCACCGTCGGCATCATCGCCAACCAGCCCAACCAGATGGCGGGAACGCTCAACATCGAGGCCGGCGAGAAGGCGTCGCGCTTCGTCCGCTTCTGCGACGCCTTCTCGATCCCGATCATGACCCTCGTGGACGTCCCCGGCTACCTGCCCGGCACCGACCAGGAGTGGACGGGCGTCATCCGCCGCGGCGCCAAGCTGCTCTACGCCTACGCGGAGGCGACGGTCCCCCTCGTGACCGTCATCCTGCGGAAGGCCTACGGCGGCGCGTACATCGTGATGGGCTCGAAGCAGCTCGGCGCGGACATCAACTTCGCGTGGCCGACGGCGGAGATCGCCGTGATGGGCGGCCAGGGCGCCGTCAACATCCTCTACCGCGGTGAGATCCGGCGCGCCGAGGAGGCGGGAGAGGACGTCGCCGCGGTGCGGACCCGGCTCGCCAACGAGTACACCTACAACGTCGCGAGCCCCTTCCTCGCGGCCGAGCGCGGCGAGCTCGACGGCGTCATCGAACCGGCCGCCACCCGCGTCGCCGTCATCAAGGCGCTGCGCACGCTCAAGGGCAAGCGCGCGACGCTTCCGCCCAAGAAGCACGGCAACATCCCCCTGTGATCGGCGAATCGATGACAGGACGACACGCAGCCCCCATGAACGACGAGACCCCCGCCGCCGCGTCGGCGGTCCGAGTCGTCTCCGGCTCCGCCACGCCCGAGGAGGTGGCGGCCGTCGCCGTCGTGGTCGCCGGTCAGCTCGCCGAGGAGGCGGCCAGGACCACGACGGAGGACGGCGTCGTACGCAGCCGCTGGGCGCTCTCGCAGAGGAACCTGCGCGCTCCGCTGCGTCCCGCCCCCGGCGCGTGGCGTTTCCCCTGGACGTGAGCGGGATGACGGCGTGTCCTCCCCGTGTCCCCCAAAATGCCGACTAGCGGGTTGCGGACGGACCGCACAGAATACTTATTGCTAGGTGTCTCTCTCAAGAGTTACACCGCCAATCATTCGCCTCACTAGGGTAGGGGCGAATGTTTTGGGGGCGGGTCAGAGCAATATTCGGGTTGTTGCTCTGACCCGGGGCTTCTGAAGGGCCGGTTCGGGAAGAACCGGCCCTTCAGCGTTTAATGGGTCGCTTCGCTCCATCCGGGGGCGGTGAGTGCGTGAGGTCGACCAGATCCGGCGCTCGCGTCGTGGGAGGGTGAGGTACCGGCCCGCCGCGACGGGGAAACGGGCCGTGAGCCTGTCGAAGGGCACGGTCTCTGAGCCCGCCGCGACGGTACGGGCCCTGAGCTTGTCGAAGGGCGGACCCGGAGCTTGTCGACGGGGGCTGGACGCGTCCTCTCGTGTTACGGCGTGCGTCGGGTGGGGGTGACGCGCGCGGCCTCGGCGTTCATGATCGAGTGCATGCCGAAACAGATCCGATTCAACGCCTTCGACATGAACTGCGTCGCGCACCAGGCCTCCGGGATGTGGCGCCACCCCGACGACCGCTCGAGCGAGTACACCGACCTCTCCTACTGGACCTCGCTCGCGCAGCTGCTCGAGCGCGGCGGATTCGACGGGATCTTCATCGCCGACGTCCTCGGCACCTACGACGTCTACGGCGGCAGCAACGAGGCGGCCATCCGCAACGGCGCACAGGTACCCGTCAACGATCCGGTGCTGCTCGTGTCCGCCATGGCCGCGGTGACCCGCGACCTCGGCTTCGGGATCACCGCGGGCACCGCGTACGAGCACCCGTACCCGTTCGCCCGCCGCATGTCGACGCTCGACCACCTGACGAAGGGCCGCGTCGGCTGGAACGTCGTGACCGGGTACCTCCCGAGCGCTGCGCGCAACATGGGACACGAGGACCAGCTCCAGCACGACGACCGGTACGACGTCGCCGACGAGTACCTCGAGGTGCTCTACAAGCTCTGGGAGGGGTCGTGGGAGGACGACGCCGTCGTGCGCGACCGTGAGAGCGGCGTCTTCACCGATTCGGCGAAGGTGCACGAGATCGGCCACCGCGGCACCCACTTCACCGTCCCCGGGATCCACCTCTCCGAGCCGTCGATCCAGCGCTCCCCCGTGATCTACCAGGCCGGGGCGTCGCCCCGCGGGATCCGGTTCGCCGCGTCGAACGCCGAGGCGATCTTCGTCGCCTCCTCGACGAAGGCCGGGCTCGCGGCGACCGTCGGGCGCATCAGGGATGCGCTCGAGTCGGCCGGTCGCGACCGGTACGCCGCGAAGATCTACACGCTGCTGACGATCATCACCGACGAGACGAGCGAGAAGGCGCAGGCGAAGCACGCCGACTACCTCCGATACGCGTCGGAGGAGGGCGCGCTCGTCTTCATGTCGGGGTGGATGGGCATCGACCTCGCCCAGTACGACCCCGATGAGCCCATCGGCAACGTCGAGAGCAACGCGATCCAGTCGGCCGTGGCCAACTTCCAGGAGGCGAACGACGAGGGCGGTGAGTTCAAGGTCCGCGACATCGCCCGCATGGGCGCGATCGGCGGCCTGGGTCCCCGCATCGTCGGTTCGCCGACCGAGATCGCCGACATCCTGCAGGACTGGGTGGAGGAGACGGATGTCGACGGGTTCAACCTCGCCTACGCGATCACACCCGGCACGTTCGAGGACGTCGTCGAGTACATCGTCCCCGAACTGCGGCGGCGCGGGGTCTACCCGGAGGAGTACACGCCCGGCAGTCTGCGCCACAAGCTGAGCGGAGGCGGAGACCGACTGCCGGACGACCACCCGGGATCGCGCTTCCGGGTGCCGCGTCCGGCGACAGCGGGCTGAGGCGATAACCCGGGCGCTCGCGTCGGCGTCGACAGCGGTTACGTGGACTCGATCGTGCCCTGACGCAAGCGCGACGGCGCGGTGTCCGTCGACGACCGAGGGACCTCGCGCCACAGGTCGACGTCGTCGTCGGGGTCGTCGGACCCGGGGGCGGGCTTCGAGAGACCGACGAGCGTCACGGCGGCGGCCGAGTCGAGCGGCGCCGTGCGGACGATCAGTCTCTCGGTCTTCGTCTCCGCGACCGAGGTCGCCACGATCGACAGCACGCGGTCGAGCTCCTCCGGCGGCAGGTCGTCGATCGTGCCCTCGTCGAGGAGGGAGACCGTCATGCCCCGCCGGCGGGCGGCGAGCACTTCTCGACGCACCTCCTCGTTGAGCAGTCGTCGACCGCGGATCTCGTCGCGCAGGCCCGCCTCGAGCAGGCGGGCCTCCTCTCGTTCCGGCGGGGTGAGATCACCACCCGACAGCACGATGCGCCGGAGCGTCGGCCCAGCGAGACGCGAGGCCTCGTCGAGGCGCCTCGCCCGCTCGGTGAAGTGGGCGTCCTGCGCCGCCTGCCACTCGGCAGCGGCCCGCTCCGCGAGGACGAGCTTCTCGGCGTCCCGGCCCGCCCGCGCGAGGGCGCGCGCGATCACGACCGCGATCCCCACCCACCAGACGGAACCCGTGACCCCGATCTCGAGCGCCGTGCCCACGCCGGCCCATGCCACGGACTGCACGGTCAGGAAGGCGACGCCCACCCACGCCGTCCACTCGCGCCGGCGGGCCGCCGTGATCGTCATGAGCGTCCCGACCGACGCCACGTGCCACGTCGCGTAGCCGTTGTTGACGGTCGGATCGAGCTGGCTCGTGACGAGCAGACACAGGCTGATCGAGGTCGCCAGGTTGAAGAAGGCGAGGGAGAGCGGCATCTGCACGGGAGCCGTCGGCCACAGGCTGATCGTCGTCGCGACGACGTAGAGCACCATCGCGACGACCGTCGGCCACGGCGACTCCGGAGTCCCGAGAGTGATGACGCCGCGGACCACGTGATACAGCGAGAAC
>CAKTZW010000205.1 GCA_934636065.1 uncultured Labedella sp. | reverse complement strand
GGTCAGTGATCTCGGGGCGGTGCTCGGGGTGCCGGCGACCGGGCCGATCGCGGTGGGGCTCGAGCCGGGCGCGACCACCGCCCGTCGGCTGCTGCTCACGCCGCCGGGGGCCGCGACGGCCGGTGCGGCGAGGCCGCCCGTGGCGACCGACAGCAGTGCACCGAGACCGAGGTCGACGGCGATCTCGGCGGCCATCTGGCCGAGGAACCAGCCGATCTCCTCCCACATCGCCTCGACCTGCTCCTTCTGCTTGGAGCAGAGGGAGCTGAGGCCGTCCGGGCCGCTGGCCGCCTTCGCGATCTCGCGCAGCTTCTCGGCGATCTGATCGCGGGAGGTCCGGATGTCCTGGGCCTGCGGGATGTCCATCGACGCGAGGTTCGTGAGCGTGGCATCGAGCTCGCTCGCGGCGTTCGAGACGGAGGTGCCGAAGTCCGACCACGCCGAGGCCGCGTCGCCGAGCTTGCCGGTGTCGGCGTCGGGCAGCACGACGCCGATCTGCGCGAGGGCGTCCATCACGAACTCGCCGAACTCGCCGAGCGGCGTCTCGGGCCCGGGGGCCTTGGCGCTCGGGACGGTGAACGTCTCGGCCGAGCCCGGCGTGCTCGAGGGGGAGCGCGAGGGCACCGCCTGCAGGGTCCCGACGGTGCCCGCGTCCGTGTAGGCGTTCGCGGTGTCCTGCAGGAGGGTGTCGAGACCGCGGAGGGTCTGGGCGTAGGAGCCGGTGGCGTTGAGCGTGTTGACGGCGCCGTCGCCGTAGCCGTCGATGAACTCCTGCGCCGCCTCCTCGTTGCCGGCCATCCCGCCGGTGCCGGAGAGCGCCGACTGCGCGGATCGAGCGGCGGAGTCGAGTTTCGTGGCGACGCGGTACAGGTCGTCGCCGTCGAGAGCGAGGCGCGACGGCGTCACGCGGACGAACACGGACACTTCAGTCTCCCTAGGCCAGGCTCGCGCGGGTGTCGGACCACGCGGTGTCGAGGCTCTCGACGGTCGTCGAGTAAGCGGTGTGGACGGCCTTCGCGAGCTCGTGGAGCCCGTCGGCGCTGTCGCGCAATCCCTGAGCGCCCACGGACCACGCTTCGAAGCTCGCGAGGAACGTCGTCATGGCTGGACCCTGCCAGTCGGCCGGCAGCATGTAGGCGAACCCGCCGGCGCCCTGCCGGAGTGCCTCGCAGTACGTGACGAGGGTCTCCATCTGCGTCACGAGTTGCTGGAGGGAGGCGAGGTCGACCTGCTGCTCAGACATCGGCCGCCTCCCCGGTCTCCGTGGACTCCGCCGCGGTGCCGCCGTTCTTCGCCTCGCCCTTGTCGTTCGACTGGCGGGCCGCGATGGACCCGCCGGTCACGAACGAGGCGTACCCGGCGGACACGAGCTCGGGGTCGGACTCGGCCTCCTCGCGCTCGTCGATGCCCTGGCGGTTCGCGGCGACGCGCTGGGCCATCGCGGCGGCGCCGCCGGCCGTCGACGCGGTCGACTGGCGCCGGTTGGCGAAGCCCCCGGACAGACCCACCTCGGTGGAGATGTAGCCGGACTCCGCCATGCGCAACTGAGCGGCGAGGCCGGTGAGAGCGGCGCGCACCATGAGCGCGCCGTCCTGCCACTGCCCCCAGAGCTCGACGAACTTGTCGGCGTCGTCACCCTGCCACGTGGCCCCGGCGACGCTCGACACGGTGGCGTTCGCCTCGGCGAGGTTGCTGTCGAAGGTCGCGACGACGGTGTCCAGGAGGGTGGACACTTCGCCGAGCGAATTCGCGCGAACGCGGTACTGCACCATGTCGTTTCCTCAGCTCGAATGACGGGAGGGTGGCTCGGAGCCGCGCGACCGCTCGGGCGGAGCGCGGACGATGGAGCCGCGGAGGTCGTCGTGCGACGGAAACCCCCGCGGCCCTCGGCGGCTCAGCCGCGGAAGAGACCCGAGATGGACTGCTCCGAGTCCTCGTAGGTGAGCGAGGCCTGGTTGAGCAGTTCGCTGATGCCCTGGAGCGACTCCTTGAGCTGCAGCGCCGACTGGTCCCACTGGCTGTAGAGCTCGTTGAAGCTCTGCGAAGCCGTTCCCGACCAGTCGCCGCCGACGAGACCGTCGACGAGCCCCTTGAGGTTCTGGAGCTGCGACTCGATCGACTGCGAGCCGGACGACAACTGGCTCGCGACGCCGGCGAGCGATTCTGATGTGACCTTGATGTCGGCCATGACGATCCTCCTCGTGTTCGGATGACGACGGAGAACCCGGCGGTGCGACACGCGAGGAACCTGCTGGGCCCCCGCGCCGCCGATCCGGCATCTCCAACTGCGTCGAGCCTAGGGTGACCCCCGGACACCGACAAGGTGGAGAGGTACCCATGGGCCTCGCATTGGGGGTGGGGAGCGGGGAGCGACGCCGGGCGCGTTCAGAAGCCGACGACGTCGAAGTAGAAGTCCGTCCCCATCCACACCCGGTCGCCGACGGCGAGGGGGAACGGCCGGTTCGCCACGAGCGGCGTCGTCCGGTCGCCGCGCTCGACCTCCGTGCCGTTCGCCGATCCGAGGTCGACGACAGCGAGCGTGGGACCGGCCGGCTCCAGCCGGATATGGGCGCGCGAGACCGAGCGGGAGGGGTCGTCGACGCGGACGCCCGCGATGCGGGCGTCCGTCGCCGCGACGCCCGGGTTCCGCCCGACGATCGCGGGTGCGGCGATCGCGAGCGTCGTGCCCGTGCTGAGCTTGACGTGCACGGAGGAGGGACCGGGCGCGGCGGGATCGGGCTGCGGGGCGGGGCTCGGCGTCGCCGGACCCGCGGTCGGTGCCGGTGCGGACGGTGCGACGGGTGGGGGAGCGGCGGCAGGGGACCCGGCGGCCCCGGCGGGGGCGTCCGACGCCGACGGCTGGACCGGGGCGAACGCCCCGGGCAGCGGCACCCGTCCGATGCGACGCTTCTTCTTCCCCGAGGCGGGCGCGGCCGTCGGAGGTGCCGCCGGCGATGCTGCGGGTGCGCCGGCGGGGGCTGCTCCGAACGGCGGCGGGACGGAGGCGACGAGCTGCCCGCAGTTCGCGCAGAACATGCTGTTCGGTCGCAACTCCTCGTCGCAGAACTGACAGCGCGCGGACATGGTCTCCCCCGGTGGTGCTCGCGATCTCGGCGCAACCGAGTCTAGACGGCTCCGCCGGTCCCGGGTCCGGTCTAGTGGGAGAAGCCCTTCTCGAACGTGACGTCCAGTCGCGTCGACGCCGTCTGGCGAGCGCTGAAGAGGAGAGGGCGGGCCAGGTTCAGGGACTGGCCCGCCAGGCCGACGCACCGGCCTCTCCCATCGTGGTGCCTCGGTGGGTGCGAGGACGCCGATCCCGGGGTGCAATCGCGGCGGTCGAGGGTGAATTACGCCCGGCGCCCTCCTCGTAGACTCGGTCGGGTGACCTCGATGCGACCGGCCCCGCTCTGGGCCGGTCGGGCGCTCGCCGTCGTGGGCGTGGTGCTCGCCGCGGCGAACCTCCGCACGGCGGTCGCGGCCCTCTCGCCGATCACATCGCAGGTGAGCGCGGAGATCCCGCTCGACTCCGTGAGCCTGGGGCTCCTCGGCACCCTCCCGCCGCTGTGCTTCGCGGTGTTCGGGCTGCTCGCCCCCGCCCTGCAGGCGCGGATGCGACTCGAGGCTCTCCTCGTCGTGCCGCTCGTGGTCATCGTCCTCGGCCACGCCGTCCGCGCCGCCGCCCCCTCCTTCTTTCTGCTGGCCGCCGGCAGCGCTCTCGCCTTCGCCGGCATGGGGGTCGCCAATGTGGCGCTGCCGCCCGTCGTGAAGAAGTACTTCCCCGACCGCGTCGGACTCATGACGAGCGTCTACGCGACAGTGCTCTCGCTCATGACGCTCGTGCCGCCGCTCGTCGCGGTGCCGGTCGCCGACGCGGCCGGATGGCGGGCCTCTCTCGGTCTCTGGTCGCTCTTCGCGATCGGCGCGGTCGTCCCGTGGGTGGGGTTGCTCGTCCGGGAGCGCCGGGGCCGCGCCGCGACCGGCGCCCCGACGGACGACACGGCGTCGCTCGCCGTCGTTCCCCCGTCCGTCGCCGGGCGCACCTGGCGCTCGCCGCTCGCCTGGGGCATGGCGGTGCTCTTCGGGACGACGTCGCTCAACGTCTACGCGCTCTTCGCGTGGCTCCCACAGCTGCTCATCGAGGACGCGGGCGCGACCCCGGCGCAGGCCGGGACGCTCCTCGCCCTCTACGCGGGTCTGGGACTCCCCGCGTCGATCCTCGTCCCGCTGCTCGCGGTGCGGCTGCGCAGCGTCTGGCCCCTGCTGGCGGCGGGGATCGCGTTCTACGTCTCCGGCTACGCCGGTCTCCTGATCGCACCGGCCACCGCGACCTGGCTCTGGGTCGCCCTGGCGGGAGCCGGCCCGCTCCTCTTCCCGCTCACGCTCGTGCTCATCAATCTGAGGACGCGCACCTCGGCCGGGTCGGTCGCGCTGAGCGGTTTCACCCAGGGCGTCGGCTACGTCGTCGGCGCCGTCGGCCCGCTCGTCTTCGGACTGCTGCACGAGGCGACGTCCGGCTGGACGGTGCCGCTCGTGTTCCTGCTCGTGACCGCGTGCTCGATCGTGATCACGGGCGGCATCGTGGCCCGGCCTCGATCCCTCGAGGACGACTGGTCGCGCTCCGACCGCTGACCCGCGTTGACAGCGCGTCCGCCCCTGTGGAGGAGCGGAGCGGGTGGGAACAGGCATTCCTAGGCTGAGTGGTGCTCACGTCACCTCACCCGAAGGGTCATCGTCGATGCCGGGGATCGCCGCCGTCCGCTCGGACGCTCCGACGTGACGACGCGAGCGTGGGCGGCCGTCGACAACGCCGGCATCCTCTTCCTCGCGACGCACGACGGGATCGATCCGAAGGTCTTCCGGCTGAGCGTCGAGCTCGACGACGACGTCGACCCGGACCTCCTGCAACTGGCGCTCGACGCGACCTACGACGCCTTCCCGCTCTTCCACTCCGTGATCC
>CAKTZW010000204.1 GCA_934636065.1 uncultured Labedella sp. | reverse complement strand
GGCCGCGCGGAGCCCGTCGAGCAGCGGGGTCGTCGGCCGACCGATGAGACGCGACAGGTCGCCGCTCGTCTCGGAGAGCAGACCGTCGCGGATGTTGGCATCGAGCGCGGTGACGAACCCGGCCGTGCCCTCGTCGAGGCCGGCGCCCGTCAGGATCGCGACATGCTCCTCGGGGTCGACGTTCCTCCACTCGACGGTCTTCCCGGTGATCTCGGAAATCGCGGCAGCGAGGTCGGCGTAGGTCCAGGCGACGTCGCCCGAGAGCTCGTAGACGGCGCCGGCGTGGCCCTCGGTCGTGAGCACGGCGGCGACGGCCTCGGCGTAGTCCGCCCGAGTCGCGCTCGCGATACGACCGTCGCCCGTGCTCGAGACCAGGACCCCGGTCTCGGCCGACCGCGTCACGTCCGCCGCGTAGTTCTCGGTGTACCAGTTGTTGCGGAGCACCGTGCTCGTCACGTCGACGCTCGCGAGGTGCTCCTCCGTCGCCTTGTGCTCCGGCGCGAGGACGAGAGCCGAGGTCGTCGCGTGCGGGGCGCTCGTGTAGACGATGCGGGAGACACCGGCGCCGACCGCGGCGTCGATCGCGTTCGTGTGCTGCTGCACGCGCCGGCCGACCTCGCTCCCGGAGACCAGGACGAGGGTGCCCGCGCCGGCGAAGGCCGCGTCGAGCGACGACCGGTCCGCGTAGTCGGCGACGGCGGTGCGCACTCCCGCCGAGGCGAGCTCGGCGAGCCGGTCGGTGTCGCGCCCGACGGCGACGATCTCGCCGGCGGGGACGCCGCGAGCGATGAGGGAGTCGATGATGAGCGGGCCGAGGTGTCCCGTCGCGCCGGTCACGACGATGGGGGTGGCGGCAGTGGTCATGGGGTGTCCTTCCGTCTGGGTGTTCGTCGGGGTCAACGCGAGGGCGGCCCCCTTCTTCCCGATCGGCAGTACCCACTTTTCGGTAAGCTACCTACTCGATGGAAAGTTTCGTGGATTCTCAGGACCTCGCCGAACCGACGTCTCTCGAGTCGTTGCTCTCGGGTCCCGGCACCACCGACGGCGTGTTCCCGGCGGCCTGCCCGACGCGGGTCGTGCTCGATCACGTCACGAGCAAGTGGGGCGTGCTCGTGATCGTCGCGCTCGCGGAACGGTCCCTCCGGTGGGGCGAACTGCGGCGCGGGGTCGAGGGCATCAGCGAGAAGATGCTCGCGCAGACGCTCAAGCTGCTCGAGGCCGACGGCTTCGTCCTCCGCGAGGCGCAGCCGACGATCCCGCCGCGCGTCGACTACAGCCTTACTCCGCTCGGCCGCGAACTCGCCGAGCAGCTCCTCCCCCTCGTCTCGTGGATCGCCGCGAACACCGGCCGCATCCTCCCCACCCCCTGACCCCCCTGAAAACGTTGAAGGTGCGCGAATATTCGCGCACCTTCAACGTTTTCAGGGGGGTCGGGTCAGGACTCGCGGGTGATCTCGACCCGGACGAAGAGCGAGGACGTGAACGGTCCGGCATAGACGCCGCGGAGCGGAGCCACGTCCCCGTAGTCCCGACCGCGACCGACGAGGACGTGCCGGTCGCCGATCTCGATGAGGTTCGTCGGGTCGTACCCGTGCCACGTCCCCGAGAACCACTCGACCCACGCGTGCGACTCCCCCGTCACCGTCTCGCCGACGGGCGCATCCGGCCGCGGGTGCAGGTATCCGGAGACGTACCGCGCGGGGATGCCGACGGATCGGAGGGCACCGAGCGTGATGTGGGTGATGTCCTGGCACACGCCATGCTTCTTCTCCCACGCGTCGGCCGCGGTCGTCTGCACGCCCGTCACGCCCTGCACGTACTCGACGGCGCGGCCGATCGTCTCCGCGATCTCCAACGCGGCGCCGTACGGGGTCTCGTGTCGCGACCGGATCCCGCGAGCGAGCTCGGCGAGGTCCTCCGGCGGGCGCGTGCGCCGCGTCTGCTCGCTCTGCTCCACCGTCTCGACGCTCCGCTGCACGAGCTGGTCGAGCTGCTCCCACGTGATGGCGCTGTCGTGATGCGGCCGCGGACGCACCTCCACGAGGCTCGACGCCGTGAGCGAGAGTTCGGTGTGCTTCGACAGCACCTCGAAGGCCGTCACCTTCGTGCCGAAGTAGTCCGTGTACATGTTCTGGCTCGCGGCCGGCGAGATCTCGATGCCCGCCTCCAGGACGAACTGGCCGTCGGTCGTCGACGGCAGCATCCGCGCCTCGTTGTAGGAGGTCTGGACGTGCCCCTCGTACGAGAAGCCCGTGCGGTGCACGATCCGAAGGCGCTTCATGCGTTCTCCCCGATCCAACTGGGCTCGGCCTGCGTCGGGAAGAAGCGCTGGCGCACGGCCTCCGACGTCTCGAGCGTCGCGCGCTGCACGTTGTCCATGTAGCCCGGCAGGTCCTCGAGGATCTGCGCGATCGGCGTGTACTCGAGCTCGCTGCGGATCTGCCCGAGCAGTCGCTGCGACTGACCGGACACCCCGACCCGGTCCGAGCGCGGCTCGAGGTCGCGCACGCATTCGAGCGCCTGGACGATCGAGAAGATGATCGAGCGCGGGAAGAGTCGATCGAGCAGCAGGAACTCGGCGGCGTTGCGGGCGCTCGGCACGCCGCGATACGTCCGGAGGTACGCCTCGTAGGCCCCGCAGGAGCGCAGGATCGTCGTCCAGGACGGCCCGGACGCCTCCGTGAGCGACCGCGTCGCGAGAAGCCGCGCCGTCATGTCGGCTCGTTCGACGCTCCGGCCGAGGGTGAAGAACCGCCACGCGTCGTCGCGGCTCGTCGCCGAGTCGACGATGCCCACGGCGAGCGCCGACCGCTCCCGCACCCAACGGAAGAACGAGTGCACCTGGTCGGGATCGACGCGGCGCGGCATCCGGGTGCGCGTCGTGTTGAGGCACTCCCAGAGCTCGCTCGACACGATCTCGCGCGCGCGGCGGGCGTTCTCGCGAGCCGCGGTGATGGAGTAGGCGATCGACGCGGGGTGCGTCCGGTCCACCGCGAGCCGACGCAGCACGTCCTCCCGGGTCAGGGGCACGTCGGCGTCGTGATCGCTCCCCATGACGCTCAAGAGGGAGTGGCACGCGGAGTTCTCGTCGATCCACGGGTCCTCGAGCAGCAGTTGGAGGTGCACGTCGAGGATGCGCGCGGTGCCGTCGCTGCGCTCGATGTAGCGGCCGATCCAGAAGAGGCTCTCGGCGATCCGGCTCAGCATGGCGACACCGTCGACTCCCCCGCGGTGTCGTGCCGCGACTGCTGCTGTTGCTGTTGCTCGGACTGCCTCGCCCCGGGCCCGTCGTACGGCGAGTGCTGCTGCACCGACTCGGGAGCCGCCGACTGCTGCTGCTGCTCGTCCTGGTCGGAGCGCGCCGGTCGATCGTAGGGCGAGTGCGCGGGTTCGGGCTGATCCGCGTAGATGATCGGGATCGCCTGGGTCACCGTGGCCTGATCGGCGACGAGGCCCTGGATGTCGTGCGGGGAGTCCTCGGGAGCGCCGCGCTGCTCGGCGGCGCCGACGATCCACGTGTCCTTCGATCCGCCGCCCTGACTGGAGTTGACGACGAGCTGCCCCTCCGGGAGCGCCACCCGTGTGAGTCCGCCCGGCAGCACCCACACGTCGTCGCCGTCGTTGACGGCGAAGGGTCGCAGGTCGGCGTGACGAGGCCGCATTCCGTCTTCGACGAGGGTCGGGATCGTGGAGAGCATGACGACGGGCTGCGCGATCCACCCGCGGGGATCCGCGCGCAGTCGGTTCCGCAGGTCGTCGAGCTCCTTCGCCGACGCGTCTGGTCCGACGACGAGTCCCTTGCCGCCGGATCCGTCGACGGGCTTCACGACGAGTTCGTCGAGCCGGTCGAGCACCTCCTCGAGGGCGCCGGGCTCCTCGAGGCGCCACGTGTCGACGTTCTTGAGGAGCGGTTCCTCACCGAGGTAGTACCGGACGAGGTCGGGGACGTACGTGTAGACGAGCTTGTCGTCCGCGACGCCGTTGCCGACGGCGTTCGCGATCGTGACGTTGCCGAGGCGCGCCGCGAGCATGAGTCCGGGTGACCCGAGCATCGAGTCGGCCCGGAACTGGAGCGGATCGAGGAAGTCGTCGTCGACGCGGCGGTAGATGACGTCGACGCGCTGAGGTCCGCTCGTCGTGCGCATGAACACCTTGCCGCCCGCGCAGAAGAGGTCGCGCCCCTCGACGAGCTCGACCCCCATGAGTCGGGCGAGGAGCGTGTGCTCGAAGTAGGCGGAGTTGTAGACCCCGGGGGTGAGGACGACGACGTTCGGGTCCTCCACCCCGTTCGGCGCGCTCGCTCGCAGCGCCTGCAGGAGTTTGTTGGGGTAGTCGCCGACAGGACGGACCTTCATCGAGACGAAGAGCTCGGGCAGCGTCTGCGCCATGACCCGACGGTTCGAGATGACGTAGCTCACACCGCTCGGAACGCGGACGTTGTCCTCCAGCACGCGCAGCTCGCCGTGCTCGTCGCGGATGAGGTCGATCCCGGAGACGTGGATGCGCACGCCGTTGGCGCTCGTGATCCCCGCCGCCTGCCGGTGGAAGTGCTGGGACGAGGAGATGAGGCGCGCCGGGATGATGCCGTCTCGAACGACGTTCTGCCGTCCGTACACGTCGGAGAGGAAGGCCTCGAGCGCCCGCACGCGCTGCTTGATGCCGGCCTCGATGCCCTGCCACTCTCCGTGCTCGATGACGCGGGGGACGGCGTCGAGCGGGAACGGCCGCTCCTCACCGGCGAAATCGAAGGTGACGCCTTGCGCGAGATAGGAGCTCGCGAGGGCCTCGGTGCGGCCGCGCAGCTCCTCCTGCGTCATCGCGGCGAGCGAGTTGTAGATGTCGCGGTAGCCGGGACGGGCCTCGGAGATGCCGGCCTGGGAGCTCGCGTGCTCGAACATCTCGTCCCACGGCGGGACCCCCGAGACGGTCTTCCGCGGAGCCAGAGTCGCGCCGTAGCCG
>CAKTZW010000203.1 GCA_934636065.1 uncultured Labedella sp. | reverse complement strand
GTGCTGCTCGGCGTGTTCCTGCTCGGGCCTGTCGTGTCGTCGCTCTACGGGTCGCTCACCGACTCGTCGCTGAGCGGGGCGTCCGCCTCCAACGCCGAGTTCGTCGGCTTCGACAACTACACGAGCCTCTTCGCCGACCCGGACTTCCCGAAGTCGGTCCTGCTCACCCTCGTCTTCCTCGTCGCCTCGGCCCTCATCGGCCAGAACGCGCTCGGACTCGGACTCGCGGTGCTCATGCAGTCCTCCCACAGGCCCGTGCGGGCGATCGTCTCGACGATCGTCGTGACGGCGTGGATCCTGCCCGAGATCGTCGCCTCCTTCGCCGCGTATGCCTTCTTCAACGATGGCGGCACGCTCAACACGATGCTCACGGGGCTCGGTATCCCGGGCGTCAACTGGCTCTACGTGTTCCCGATGCTCTGCGTCATCCTCGCGAACATCTGGCGCGGGACGGCGTTCTCGATGCTCGTGTACTCCGCCGCCCTCAACGACGTGCCCCCGGAGATCACGGAGGCCGCCGAGGTGGACGGCGCCAAGGGCTGGCAGCGGTTCACCCTCGTCACGGTCCCGATGATCCGCCGGAGCATCTCGACCAACCTCATGCTCACGACGCTCCAGACGCTCTCCGTGTTCGCCCTCATCTTCGTGATGACGGGAGGCGGCCCGGGCACCGACAGCACGACGCTGCCGCTGCTCGCCTACCAGGAGGCCTTCCGCTTCGGCGAGCTCGGCTTCGGCACCGCGATCGCGACGATCCTCCTGCTCGTCGGGGCGGTCTTCGGCGTCCTCTACATCCGCGCGCTCAAGCCGGAGGTGGACTGACCATGGCGAGGACCACGACGACGACCGCCGCCGAGCTCGCTCAGGCCGGACAGCCGATGACGACGCGCGCCATCACGACGGCCGAGGCGAAGTCCGCCTTCAGCATGGCCGCGCCCCGCGGGCGCGCGATGCGCTGGTTCTCGAGCATCGTGCTCGTGATCATCGGCGTGATCTTCCTGCTGCCGCTCGTGTGGCTCGTCCTCGCGTCGCTCGACGCGAGCGCGAGCCTCTCCGTGAAGTGGCCGGAGGCACCGTCGCTGAACAACTTCCTCGCGGTGCTCACGCCGGAGACGTCGCTCATCCCGCTCGGCAACAGCGTCATCCTGTCGGCGGGCTGCGCGATCGTGACCGTGCTCGCGGCCATCCTCGCGGCGTATCCGCTGTCCCGATACTCGATGCGGATCAACAAGCCGTTCCTCTACGGCATCCTCTTCGGGACGTGCCTGCCGATCACGGCGATGATGGTGCCCGTCTACGCCCTGTTCGTCGCCTTCAACCTCATCGACGACATGGCCGGGACGATCCTGTTCCTCGCCGCGACGTCGTTGCCGATGGCGATCTGGATGATGAAGAACTTCATGGACTCCGTGCCGATCTCCCTCGAGGAGGCCGCGTGGACCGACGGAGCGTCCGCGATGCGGACCCTCCGGGCGATCGTCGTGCCGCTCATGCGGCCCGGCATCGCCGTGGTGTTCATCTTCGTGTTCATCCAGACGTGGGGGAACTTCTTCATCCCGTTCGTCCTGCTGCTCAGTCCCGAGAAGCTCCCGGCCGCGGTGAGCATCTTCTCGTTCTTCGGGCAGTACGGCTCCGTCGCCTACGGCCAGCTCGCCGCGTTCTCCCTCCTCTACTCCGTCCCCGTGCTCGCGCTCTACATCCTCGTGACGCGACTCGGCGGCGGCTCGTTCGCCCTCGCGGGCGCCGTGAAGGGGTGACGAGCAGGACCGACACCCCCGCCCCTTCCCCCTCCCGCCTGAACCCCTCGCTCGACCGCTCCACCGCCCCGGCGCGTCGGCCTCGTCGGCCGGCACCCCTCACAGAAGGACACCGCTCCATGCCAGATCCCGTCAGCTTCGTCGACCTCCGCATCCGCCGCTTCATCACCGAACGCATCACTCCCGCCATCTACCGGGAGCGCGAGCCGCTCACGGTGACCGCGTGGGACGTGCCCGGCGAACCGGTGCCGTTCGCCGAGGCCGTCGCCCAGGAGTACCGCCCGTTCACCGTCGGCGAGGAATGGAGCCGGCCGTGGGGCACGACGTGGTTCCACGTGACGGGGACGGTGCCGGCCGACTGGAGCACGGACGGCACGGCCGTCGAGCTGCTCCTCGACCTCGGCTTCGTGAAGGGACACCCCGGCTTCCAGGCCGAGGGCCTCGTCTGGGACGCCGACGGCAACATCGTCAAGGCGATCGAGCCGATGAACAACGCCGTGCCGCTCCGGGTCGGCCCCGGCGCGGCGCTCGACTTCTACATCGAGGCGGCGAGCAACCCCGATGTGCAGGGCGAGTCGGTCTACGCGCCCACGCCGCTCGGCGACCTCGCGACCGCGGGCGAGGAGCCGCTCTACCGCACGAGGATCTTCGACGTCGCGCTGCGCGACGTGGCCGTGTGGGAGCTCGCGCAGGACATCTGGACCCTCGACGGGCTCTGGCGCGAGCTCGGCGCCGAGCTGCCCCGCCGCGCGGAGATCCTGCGCGGACTCGAGCGGGCGATCGACGCCGTGGACCCGGACGATGTCGCGGGAACGGCGCAGGCCGGCCGCGGGGCCCTCGCGCCGCTGCTCGCCTCGCCCGCGTACGCCTCGGCGCACCGGCTCGTCGCCGTCGGCCACGCCCACATCGACTCCGCGTGGCTGTGGCCCGTGCGCGAGACCATCCGCAAGTGCGCGCGGACGTTCTCGAACGTCCTCGCCCTCATGGACGAGAACGACGAGTTCCTCTTCGCGTGCTCGTCCGCCCAGCAGTTCGCGTGGATGAAGGAGTTCTACCCCGACCTGTTCGCGCGCATCAGGGAACGCGTCCTCGAGGGCCGCTTCGTCCCCGTCGGCGGCATGTGGGTCGAGTCCGACACCAACCTCCCGGGCGGTGAGGCCATGGCCCGGCAGTTCGTCGCCGGGAAGGGCTTCTTCCTCCGCGAGTTCGGCATCGACACCCCCGAGGTGTGGCTGCCCGACTCCTTCGGATACTCCGCCGCGATGCCGCAGATCGTCCGCGCCTCCGGCTCGAAGTACTTCCTCACGCAGAAGCCGTCGTGGAACGAGACGAACGTCATGCCGCACCACACGTTCGCCTGGGAGGGCATCGACGGCACGCGCGTCTTCACGCACTTCCCGCCCGTCGACACGTACAACGCGACCCTGTCGGCCGAGGACCTGCACCGCGCGCAGCGGCAGTACACGGAGAAGGGCGACGCGAACACGTCGCTCGTGCCCTTCGGCTACGGCGACGGCGGCGGCGGACCGACGCGCGAGATGGTCGCGGCGGCGGAGCGCACCCGCAGCCTCGAGGGATCCCCGACCGTCGAGATGGCGAGTCCGCTGTCGTTCTTCGAGCGCGCCGAAGCCGAGCTGCCGAAGCCGCCCGTGTGGTCCGGCGAGCTCTACCTCGAATTCCACCGCGGCACCTACACCTCGCAGGCGCGCACCAAGCGCGGCAATCGCCGCAGCGAGCACCTGCTCCGCGAGGCGGAGCTGTGGGCGACGGCCGCGTCGATCCGCGCGGGGCTCGAGTACCCGTGGGAGGAACTCGACGAGGCGTGGCACACCGTGCTCCTCAACCAGTTCCACGACATCCTGCCGGGCTCGTCGATCGCGTGGGTGTACGAGGTGGCCGAGGAGCACTACGAGCGTGTCGCCGGGGTGCTCGAGGGCATCATCGAGCGGTCGCTCGCGGCTCTCGCCGGCGCCGGAGAGCACGACCTCGTGGCCAACGCCGGCCCCTACAGCGTCGACGGCGTCCCCGCCCTCGGCGGTGGCGCCCGGTCCGCGGGGACCGATGCCGACGGCGTGCGCGTCGAGCGGTCGGGCGACACCATCGCCCTCGACAACGGGCTCGTCCGCGTCGTCATCGACGGCGACGGCCTCGTGTCCTCGCTCTACGACCTCGTCGCGGAGCGCGAGCTCGTCGCCCCCGGCGAGCGCGCCGGCCAGCTGTGGATCTACCGCGACACCCCGGCCCAGTGGGACGCGTGGGACATCGACGTGCACTACCAGCGCCACAGCACCGCGATCACGGCCGTCGACTCGATCGAGCTCGTGTCGGAGGACCCGCAGCGCGCCGTCGTCCGCGTGACCCGGTCGCGCGGTGCCAGCGCCTTCGTGCAGGAGTTCGCGCTCGCGGCCGACCGTCCCACCCTGGACCTCACGACGGAGGTCGACTGGCACGAGCGGCAGAAGCTGCTGAAGCTCGCGTTCCCCCTCGACGTGCACGCCGAGCGAGCTTCGAGCGAGATCCAGTTCGGACACATCAACCGGCCGACCCACGCGAACACCTCGTGGGACGCCGCGCGCTTCGAGACGAGCGCGCACCGCTGGGTGCACGTGGGCGAGCCGGGCTACGGCGTCGCGGTCGCGAACGACTCGACGTACGGGCACGACATCACCCGCGCGACGCGCGAGGTCGACCGGGGCGGCGACGGCGGGACGACGACCCTCGTGCGCGAGTCGCTCCTGCGCGCGCCGACGTTCCCGGACCCGCACGCCGACCAGGGCCGTCACGTGCTGCGCACGTCGATCCGCGTGGGCGCCGACGTGCTCGACGCCGCCGCGGAGGGGTACCGCCTCAACGTGCCGCCGCGTGCGGTGACGGGCGCGGAGGAGATCGCCCCCGTGCTGACGGTCGACGACCCCGCCGTCGTCGTCGAGGCCGTGAAGCTCGCCGAGGACCGCAGCGGCGACGTCGTGGTGCGGCTCTACGAGGCGCGCGGCTCGAAGGCGCGCGCCCGCGTGACGCCGGGCTTCGCGTTCGCGTCGGTGACGGAGACGGACCTGCTGGAGCGCGATGTGGAGCCGTCGGCCCTCGTCGCCGGCGCCTCGGATGGTCCGGTGTCCCTCTCCCTCCGCCCCTTCCAGCTCGTCACGCTCCGCTTTTACGCCCCCACCCCGGCCTGACCCCCCCCGCTACATGAAAACGGAGATGGTGCACGTAGCTACGTGCACCATCTCCGTTTTC